>NZ_DJSX01000088.1:0-91344 GCF_002439135.1 Pseudomonas sp. UBA6323
CATAAATGGGAGAGGGTCATCGGAAGGCCGCAAGCGGCCTATTTATGTAGCGCTGCAGCGCCGCTAGCGAGTCCGGGCAATATGGCAGGTGGCGAGTTTCCTCAAGCGCCTGTTCGATACTGATGAAGCGCGCCTCCAGCACCTCTTCCGGCTGCAGCACCAGCGGCGCGTCGGATACCGCCGAGTAGGCCATGCACCACAATCGGCTCTCCGGCGCGTCGTAGAGAAAGTGCGCATGCTCGACCAACTCGGCGTCGACGATGCCCAGCTCCTCGGCCAGTTCGCGTTCGGCAGAGAGCCGATAGCCCTCGCCTTCCAGCACCATGCCGCCGGCTGCGACATCCCAGTAGCCGGGATACAGCGCCTTGCTCAAGGTGCGCCGGTGTACGCACAGCAGACCGGCCGAATTGAACAACAGGATATAGGTACCACGCCCGATCAGCCGGCGCTCGCGCAGCTCGGCGCGGGTGACGCCGCCCAAGGGCTGATCGCGCTCGTCGACCCAGGCGACCCGCTCCCGGTCCGAAGCAGCGCGATGCGCCGCCTCGGTCGCCGAAATCGCGTCCATCACCCCTGGCTCAGCAGTTGGCGCAGGTCGATCAGGCCGGCGTTGGCACGGGAGATGTAGTTGGCCATCACCAGCGAGTGGTTGGCGAGAATGCCGTAGCCGCTGCCGTTGAGGATCATCGGGCTCCACAAGGTCGCTTGCGCTGCCTCCAGCTCGCGGATGATCTGGCGCACGCTGACGGTGGCGTTCTTCTTCGCCAGCACGTCGGCGAAATCGACCTCGATAGCGCGCAGCAGGTGAGCCAGCGCCCAGGCCTGACCGCGGGCTTCGTAGAACACATTGTCGATCTGCAGCCAAGGCGTCTCGTATACGCCGTCGCGCCCGACCAGGCCGGACTCTTCGGCGTCGTTGCCGACCTGCAGGTTCTCGTTCAGGCGCACCTGGCCGACGCTGGCGGAGAGGCGCTGCGACAGCGAGCCGAGACGCGTGCCGGCATCGCCCAGCCAGTTGTTGAGGTTGTCGGCACGGGCATAGAACTGCGCATTCTTCTGGCTCAGGTCGGCCAGGTAGCGGTCCAGCGACTTGATGCCTTCGCGATACTCGGACTCGGACGCCGGTAGCGCCCAACTCTTGTTGTCGAAGTGAAAGCGCGGCTCGGCCTTGGCCAGGTCCGGGTTCTCCGTGGACTGCGACTGCGAGCGGGCGAAATCCTTGCGCAGCGCGCGGGAGAAATCACGCACCTGCACCAGCACGCCGTATTCCCAGCTCGGCATGTTGTCCAGCCACAGACCCGGCGGGGCCAGGTCGTTGGACAGGTAGCCGCCCGGCTTGTCGAGCAGCGTAGTGGCGACCTGCTTGAGGGTTTCCACCGTCGTGTAGCCGGTCACTATCTGCCGCTGCGCCTGCTGCGCCGCGCTCTGCGCGTGCTGCTGCACCTGGAAGGCAGACGGCTCCTGGCTCCAATACCAGCCGACCACCAGAGCGATCAGTAGATAGACGCCGATCAGGCCACCCAGTGCCCGGGCGATCAGGCTACCGCCGCTGCGGCTGCCTCCTGAGGCCTTGTCGGCGCCCTCTGGCGAGTTCGTCGCACGATTCTTCCAATCCAGCATGGCAGTGTCCTTTTCAAACGAATTCGAGTGTTCGACCACAACCCGGGCAACGGGTTGCGACCTGTTGCGCACTATAAGACAAGCCCACAGCAAAGCGCAGGGAACAGAGGCAAACTTACCGTTGGTACGGGAAAACGCTATTTGTGTCGCTTATTCGACAGAAATACCGACGTCAATTGATCGACGGCAATGTCATCGCCCCCCTCAAGTGATAGCATCAAGCCACCACTTACTTAACCACTTATAGAAGTCGGCCCATGACCGAGCACCCCGACCCCAGTCGCGATCGCCTCAAGCATCACTTCGCCCAGCGCGTGATTCACCAGGCACGTCAGGTGCTGGAAGTCTGGCAACGCCTACAACGCAGCGAATGGAACGATGTCGGCATGACCGAGCTGACCGAGGCCAACCTGCGCCTGCTGCGTTATGCCGAGCGCTTCGAACAGGTCGAGCACGCACAGCTGGCGCAAAGCATCGGCGCCAGCCTGGATGAAGTGGCGGAAAACCGTGGCCGACTCAACAGTAGCCTGATCGCTCGGCTCAATCAGGCCATGCAGCGCCTCTCACGTACCGGCCTGCGCCACAGCGATGCCTTCGAGCAGACCTTTCTGCCGCCGCTGCGCAAGCCGGTCTACATCACCCTGCAGGATGCTCAGCGTGGCGAGCGCCTGGCCCAGCAGCTGGAGTTCTTCGGCCTCGCCGCGCAGGCGCTGCGCGATGAGCGCGCCTTCCGCGCCGCCATCACCGAACGCCATCCTGCGGCCATCGTCATGGACGTCGACTTCGCCGGCGCCGGGCTGGAACTGGCCAATTCGGTGCAGGAAGGCCTGGAACAGAAGATTCCGCTGCTGTTCTTCAGCCATTGCGACACCGACACGCCCACGCGCCTGGCCGCGGTACGCGCCGGTGGCCAGGAGTTCTTCACCGGCTCGCTGGATGCCTCGAGCCTGCTCGAACGCATCGAGGTGCTGACCCACGTTTCGCAGTACGACCCGTACAAGGTGCTGATCGTCGACGACTCCAAGGCCCAGGCGACTCACACCGAACGTGTGCTCAACAGCGCCGGCATCCTCACCCATACGCTCACCGAGCCGATCCTGGCGATGGATGCGCTGGCCGAGTTCCAGCCGGACCTGATCATCCTCGACATGTATATGCCCGAGTGCAACGGCACCGAGCTGGCCAAGGTGATTCGCCACAACGACCGCTACGTCAGCGTGCCGATCATCTACCTGTCGGCCGAGGACGACCTGGACAAGCAGCTCGACGCCATGAGCGAGGGCGGCGACGACTTCCTGACCAAGCCGATCAAGCCGCGCCATCTGATCGCCACCGTGCGCAACCGCGCGGCGCGCGCGCGCAACCTCAAGGCGCGCATGGTGCGCGACAGCCTCACCGGCCTGTACAACCACACCCACACCCTGCAGTTGCTCGACGACGCCTGCTACCGCGCGCGCCGCGAAGAGCAGCCGCTGGCCTTCGCCATGCTCGACATCGACCATTTCAAGAAGGTCAACGACACCTATGGCCACCCCATGGGCGACCGGGTGATCAAGAGCCTGGCGCTATTCCTCAAGCAACGCCTGCGCAAGACCGACCATATCGGCCGTTACGGTGGCGAAGAGTTCGCCGTGGTGCTGCCCGATACCGACGAGCAATCGGCGCTCAGGGTGCTGGAGGAAATTCGCCAGCGATTCGCCGAGATCCACTACCCGGCGCAGCCGCAGGACCTGTCCTGCACTTTCAGTTGCGGCATCGCCATGCTGCAACCGGGCCTGGATGGCAACTCGCTGTCCAAGCGCGCTGACGAAGCGCTTTACAAGGCCAAGCATGGCGGCCGCAACCGGGTCGAGCTATTCAGCGTCGATTGACGGCCGCTGCGGCTGCCCACGAAACGTGATGCAGCGCACGCCGTCATAAGCCTGTAATCAAACCGCAATAAGCTCGCGCGCATCGTTCAGTTGTCGATCGAGCCCGCCATGCGCCTCAAGCTGCTCACCAATCTCAACACTCTGCTGCTGGTCACCGTCTGCGTCGCCCTGGCAGCAACACTCTGGTGGTCGCAGCGTGCGTTGCAGCAGCCGGTGCAGTTGATGGAGCGCTACCTGACGCTGTCTCAGCAGTTTCAGCACGAAGTGGCGGACAACATCCAGGCCTACCTGGCCAGTGGCAATGCCGTGCAGCACAGCGCCGCGACCCAGGCCATCGACGCCTTCGACGAATCCTTGGAACAGCTTCCGCAACAACTGGCCAGTGAACTGCGCCCAAGCCTGCAACAGTTGCGCGAGTTCAGCGCCAACCAGTTACTCGCCGCCGGCAAGCTGGCGGGCGATCCGCAAGGGTTGCTGCTACAGGCCGAACGCGAAATGCTCGCCACGCTGGAGCAACTGGGTCAGTACGTCGACAGCACCAGCAGCCCAGGCGCCGCCAGCTATCGCAAGCCGCTGCAGGAGGCGGGTTCGCGCCTGCTGAAGCTGGCGCATGCTCGTGAACGCTTCACCAGCCAAGGTCGCAGCGAGCTGCTCGGTGACGTCGAGCGTGAACTCAAGGCCCTGGGCCAGCAAGTGGAAGCGCTCGACAGCCTGCCACTGCTTGGTGTGCAGCAGGCCGACAGTTCCGCCAGCGCTGGCTTCGCCGCCCTGCTCGGGCTGGATGACGACGAGCAGGAGCAACAGACACAGGACCGCGGTATCGACCTCAAGCGCGAGCTGAGCACGCTGGTGCGCCGCTATCCCGGCGAACTGCAGCGCACCCGGGAGCTGGTCGAGCAGCGCCAGCAACTGGCCGTGACCACGACCGAGCGCGTGAGCCAGGTGCAGCAGGCCCTGGCTGCGCTGGAGCCGTTGGTCAAAGGCGAGTACGCACGCATCCAGGGCGAAGTGCGAGTGGTCCAGGGCTTGATGATCGGCCTGATCCTGCTCATCGCCCTGCTCATCGATCGCATCCAGCGGCGTCTGTCGCAGGTGCTTGGCAACCTGGTCCCGGCCCTGTCGCGCTGGGCCGGCGGCGATTTCGCCACGCCGGTCTCGATCAACTCACGCACCCGCGAGCTGCGCGACATCGAAGACTCGCTCAATCATCTGCGTCGTTATCTGGTGGAACTGGTCGCCAGCATTCGCGGCCATGCCGAACAGGTCGCCGGCTCCAGCCGCACTTTGGCCGACCTCAGCGGCGGTCTGCACGGCGGCGCCGAACGCCAGGCCGGGGATACCGCGCTGATCCGCGATGCATTGGGCGAGCTGGAAGCGACCATCGGCCAGGTCGCCGAGGACGCCAGTCAGACCGCCGATGCCAGCCGCGATGCCGACCGCGCTCTGGTGCACGGCCAGCAGGTCATCGGCCAGAGCCTGGAGGGCCTGCATGCGCTGGTCAGCGAGGTACAGGACAATGCCCAGGCCATCGAACGCCTGGCCAGCGAAACCGAGACCATCGGTGGCGTGCTGACAGTGATCCGCAGCATTGCCGAACAGACCAACCTGCTGGCCTTGAACGCCGCCATCGAGGCTGCGCGTGCCGGTGAGGCCGGCCGCGGCTTCGCCGTGGTCGCCGACGAAGTGCGCTCGTTGTCGCAGCGAACCGGCAGTGCCACCGCGGAAATCCAGGAGGTGATCGGTCGCCTGCAGCAGGCCGCCCACCAGTCCGTGCAGGCCATGCGCGCCCAGGTCGAGCATGCCGAAGCCACCGCAGGCAAGGCCGAGACGGCTGATGGCGCGCTGGACGAGATCGTCAGCGCCATCCGCACCATCGCCAGCATGGCCGAGCGCATCGCCGAGGCCACCGCCCAGCAGAGCGGCGCAGTCGGCGAGATCCGCGAACATGGGGAACGCATCCATCAGTTGGGTGATGAAAACCTCGGTCTGATCGCCAACGGGCGCAACGAGAGCGAGCGCCTGCTGCAGCTTGGTGGTCAGTTGCACAGCGCCGTGCAGGCGTTTCGCGTCTAGGCACTGAACGAACAGGGCCTGCGACACGGCAGCGCAGGCGACTCTCGGCAGGAACTCCCGCAGACCGGCCATCTCCAAGGTTCCGCTCATCCCCGGCATTCGACGCTCCGGCGTGGCGACAGCGATGCGGCTGAGCGCTTTCCGGTATCATGCCGCCACCTTTCGCCGAGATATTCGCCCGATGTCACTGCGTCGCCTGCTGCTTCCCCTGCTTCTGCTCTGCCTGAGCCTGCCCGCCAGCGCCGGCCTGTTCGATCAGCGCCCGGCCGCCTCGCCGATCGGCGCGCCGCTGAACAACAGCAGCGATTTCCTGCCCGTACGCGAAGCCTTCAAATTGAGCCTGGTCAGCAGCGATGCGCAGTCGGTGACCCTGCGCTTCGTCGCCACCGAGGGCTATTACCTCTACCGCCACCGCTTCAACTTTAGCGTCGAACCGGCAGACCTGGCGCTCGGCGAGCCCGAGTTGCCCGCTGGTCAGGCCAAGCACGACGAATTCTTCGGCGATGTCGAGGTTTATTACGGCGTGCTGGATATTCGCCTGCCGCTGGAGAACCCCGACAACCGCCCGCTGCGCCTGCAGGTCGGCTATCAGGGCTGCGCCGACAAGGGCCTGTGCTACCCGCCGGAAACCGAGTTCATCGAGATCGGTGACATGCCCGCCGCTAGCGGCGATGCGGCACCTGTCGCGGCTGACTGGAACTGGAAGGAGCTGGCGCTATTCTTTCTCGGCGGCCTGGCACTGACCTTCACGCCTTGCGTACTGCCGATGCTGCCGATCCTCTCCGGCGTGGTGCTGCGCGGCCAACTCGGTGGCCTGCGCAGCCTGACGCTTTCGCTGGCCTATGTGCTGCCGATGGCGATCTGTTTCGCCGTCCTCGGTACCCTGATGGGCCTGTTCGGTGCCGGCCTCAATCTGCAGGCGCGTCTGCAATCAGCATGGGTGCTGGTGCCCTTCGCGGCCTTCTTCACGGTGTTCGCGCTGGCCATGTTCGGCCTGTTCGAGTTGCGCCTGCCACGCTTCGTCAGCGAGCCACTGGATCGTCTCGCCGGCAAGACTCAGGGTGGTTCGCATGTGAATGCCGCCCTGCTCGGCGTCCTTTCCAGCCTGTTGGTCAGCCCCTGCGTTTCCGCACCGCTGGCCGGCGCGCTGCTTTATATCAGCGCCAGTGGCGATGCCCTGGGCGGCGGCCTGAAGCTGCTCGCGCTCGGCCTTGGCATGGGCACGCCACTGGTGCTGTTCGCCGTAGGCGGCGGTGCACTGCTGCCGAAAACCGGCACCTGGATGGTCACCGTGCGCAACGCTTTCGGCGTGCTGCTGCTGGCCGTTTCGGTGTGGCTGCTCGAGCGCGTCCTGCCGGGCAGCCTCAGCCTGGCACTCTGGGGCCTGCTGGCCGGCGGCGTGGCGGTGTTCCTCGGCGCGCTGGAGTTCGGGCCCAAGACGCACCTACAGAAGCTCGGCCAGATCGCCGGGCTGGCGCTGCTGGTCTATGCCCTGGCCGCCTGGGTCGGCGCCCTGCAGGGCGCCACCGATCCGCTCAAGCCGCTCGGTCAGTTGCAGGCTGGCGCAAGCCAGAGCAGCGCCAAGAGCGGCGCCTGGCAAACCCTGAGCAGCCCGGCCGAACTGGACGCGGCCTTGGCCGAGGCCAAAGCTGGCGGCCAGCCGCTGCTGCTGGACTGGTACGCCGACTGGTGCATCAGCTGCAAGGTGATCGAGCGCGAGGTGTTCGGCAATGCCGAGGTCGGCAGCAAACTGGCCGGCTGGCGCCTGATCCGCTTCGACATCACCGAAAGCAACGCCGCCCAGCGCGCCCTGCTCGACCGCTACAAACTGTTCGGCCCTCCCGCTATTCAGCTGTTCGCCGGCAATGGTGACGAATTGCTCGACCTGCGTGTCGTAGGTGAGGTCGATGCCGCCACCTTCGCCACCCGCCTGGACCGGGCCAGCAGCCGTCAGGCCGGTCGCTAGAGCGGTCGACACCCTCATCGCGCGCGGCCAACCAGCCCTGGCAACGACCAAAACCAGCGCTATAGTCATATTTCTGCCGCAAACGCCGGGCATCGTGTCGGCTATTGCCGTTATCGTACGCGCTACGGCATAGTCCGGCGCAGCCCGAACAACAAGGAACGCGACCATGGCCACTCTACTGGTGCTGCACGGCCCCAACTTGAACCTGCTCGGCACCCGCGAGCCCGACAAATATGGCGCCACCACCCTTGCCGAGATCAATCAGGATCTGGAGCAGCGCGCCCGCGAGGCCGGTCACCATCTGCTGTACCTGCAGAGCAATGCCGAGTACGAGCTGATCGAGCGCATTCACGCCGCAAAGGGTGAAGGTGTCGACTTTATCCTGATCAATCCTGCCGCTTTTACTCATACCAGCGTCGCATTACGTGACGCGTTGCTGGCGGTGAGCATCCCATTCATCGAAGTGCACCTGTCCAACGTGCACAAGCGTGAACCGTTCCGCCATCACTCCTACTTTTCCGACGTTGCCGTAGGGGTGATCTGCGGGCTTGGCGCCAGCGGTTACCGGCTGGCCCTGGAAGCAGCACTCGAACAACTGACCGGGCGCGCCTGACGCGTAGCCTGGTAGACAAGTCCTACCTCACCTCTGGGAGTTGACCCTTCATGGATATCCGTAAAGTCAAGAAACTGATCGAGCTGCTGGAAGAGTCCGGTATCGACGAGCTGGAGATCAAAGAGGGCGAAGAGTCCGTACGCATCAGCCGTCACAGCAAGCAGCCGGCCTATGCCGCCCAGCCGATCTACGCCCCGGCACCCGCTCCAGCCGCCGCGCCTGTAGCCGCAGCCGCCGCTCCGGGCGCTGAAGCCGCTCCGGCCGCTGCGCCGAAACTGAACGGCACCGTGGCTCGCTCGCCGATGGTCGGTACCTTCTACCGCGCCGCTTCGCCAACCTCGGCCAACTTCGTCGAAGTCGGTCAGACCGTGAAGAAGGGCGACATCCTGTGCATCGTCGAAGCGATGAAGATGATGAACCACATCGAGGCCGAAGCCAGCGGTGTGATCGAGTCCATCCTGGTGGAAAACGGCCAGCCGGTTGAGTACGACCAACCCCTGTTCACCATCGTTTGATGCACGGGGAGCCTGCAATGCAGAAGCTGGAAAAAGTCCTTATCGCCAACCGTGGCGAAATCGCCCTGCGTATCCTGCGTGCCTGCAAGGAGCTGGGTATCAAGACGGTGGCCGTGCACTCCACCGCCGACCGCGAACTGATGCACCTGGGCCTGGCCGACGAATCCGTCTGCATTGGCCCGGCAGCTGGCGCGCAGTCCTACCTGAACATCCCGGCGATCATCAGCGCCGCTGAGCTGACCGGCGCCACCGGCATCCACCCGGGCTACGGCTTCCTCGCCGAGAACGCCGACTTCGCCGAACAGGTGGAGAACTCCGGTTTCGCCTTCATCGGCCCGACCGCCAGCGTGATCCGCCTGATGGGCGACAAGGTGTCGGCCAAGGACGCCATGATCAAGTCCGGCGTACCGGTGGTTCCCGGCTCCGACGGCCCGCTGCCGGAAGACGAGGAAGAGGCCCTGCGCATCGCCCGTGAAGTGGGCTACCCGGTGATCATCAAGGCCGCGGGCGGCGGTGGTGGTCGCGGCATGCGCGTGGTGCACAAGGAAGAAGACCTGATCAAGTCGGCCAAGCTGACCCGCACCGAAGCCGGTGCCGCGTTCGGCAACCCGATGGTCTATCTGGAAAAATTCCTCGGCAACCCGCGTCACGTGGAAGTCCAGGTGCTGTCCGATGGCCAGGGCAACGCCATTCACCTGTATGACCGCGACTGCTCGCTGCAGCGTCGCCACCAGAAGGTGATCGAAGAAGCGCCGGCCCCGCTGATCGACGAAAAGGCCCGCGCCGAAGTGCTCAAGCGCTGCGTCGATGCCTGCGTCGAGATCGGCTACCGTGGCGCGGGCACCTTCGAGTTCCTCTACGAAGACGGTCGTTTCTACTTCATCGAAATGAACACCCGTGTTCAGGTGGAGCACCCGGTCACCGAGATGGTCACCGGCATCGACATCGTCAAGGAGATGCTCAGCATCGCTGCTGGCAACCCGCTGTCGATCAAGCAGAAAGACGTGAAGATCCTCGGTCACTCGGTCGAGTGCCGGATCAACGCCGAAGACCCGGACAACTTCATGCCCAGCCCCGGCAAGGTCAAGCACTTCCATGCCCCGGGCGGCAATGGCGTTCGCGTCGACTCGCACCTGTACAGTGGCTACAGCGTGCCGCCGCACTACGACTCGCTGATCGGCAAGTTGATCACCTACGGCAAGGACCGTGACGAGGCCATGGCGCGCATGCGCAATGCCCTGGACGAGATCGTGGTCGACGGCATCAAGACCAACGTGCCGCTGCACCGCGACCTGACCCGCGACAAGGGTTTCGTCAAAGGTGGCGTGAACATCCACTACCTGGAAAAGAAACTGGGTATGGACAAGCACTAAGCAGGTTCTTGTAGCATCGAAAGGGAGCGGCCATGGCCGCTCCCTTTTTCATTCCACCCGAGAAGGATGAACGACATGAATGGACTCAGCCCCGAACAGCGCAAGGCCGCTTCCATCGCCAGACTCAAGGCAGCCGGCATTCCCCATATCGACCATCTGCCAATGATCGAACCCGCCAGCGAGGTTCGCGTGCGCAGTGCAGAGGAAATCGCCCAGCGCGCCATTGCCTGCCTGATCACCATCCAGGCCGCCTGTGACCGCAATGCCGGCAACTATTCGCCTGACACAGCGCAATGGTGCCAGCAACTGCTGGAGCAATACGGCATCACCCAGCTGACACCGGCCGAAGTGCGCATCCTCAACAATCAGGGCGAGCAACAGGACGTGATCAACATGGTCTGGAAGTACGAGGCCTACTGGGTGCTGCTCTGGGCCCTGGGCATCGTCGAGACGCTGGATTTTCCCAACCAGACCATCGACTGCGACTTCGCCATCGAGGCCGTTTCACGGCATGAGGATTTCGCGGCGTTCCTGCAGCACACTCGTCTGCGCGATATCCACAGCATCCTCGACGAGGCCGATCTGATCTATCGCTACCACTGGGCCTGTGTCGATGCACGCCTGAAACAGGCACCAATGCCCGCCGGCATGAACGCAAGCGTAGTCATGGAACGCCACGCCGCTTTAAACTGGCTGATCGATAACGATGGCCAGAACGACTGGGACAATCCCGACGTCAGTACCTGAGTCAGCCCATTGCCTCGCCTTCGGGCACCCGAATCAAACACGCCGCGCCCAGCTCGACCGCGCGGCTCGCACAGAGAGTTGCCCCATGCCCTGGTTACAAGTCCGTCTCGCCATCACTCCCGAACAGGCGGAAACCTACGAGGACGCCCTGCTGGAAGTAGGCGCCGTATCGGTGACCTTCATGGATGCCGAAGATCAGCCGATCTTCGAGCCGGACCTGGGCACCACGCCGCTGTGGTCGCATACCCATCTGCTGGCCCTGTTCGAAGCCGACACCGACGAGACCGCATTGATCGCCCACCTGCAACTGCTGTGTGGCGGCTCGCTGCCGGAGCATCATGTCGAGCGCATCGAGGATCAGGACTGGGAGCGCAGCTGGATGGACAACTTCCAGCCGATGCGCTTCGGCCGGCGCCTGTGGATCGTACCGAGCTGGCACGCCGCCCCGGAGCCGGATGCAGTGAACCTGCTGCTCGATCCGGGCCTGGCCTTCGGCACCGGCACTCACCCGACCACCGCACTGTGCCTGGAATGGCTCGACGGTCAGCCGCTTGAAGGTTGCGACGTGCTCGACTTCGGCTGCGGCTCGGGCATCCTCGCCATCGCCGCCCTGCTGCTCGGCGCGCCGCAGGCGGTAGGCACAGATATCGACCCACAAGCCCTGGAAGCCTCGCGGGACAACGCCTCGCGCAATGGCATCGACCCGACACGCTTCCCGGTCTATCTGCCGGCCGATCTGCCGCAGCAGCCGGCGGACGTGGTCGTCGCCAACATCCTCGCCGGCCCGCTGGTTTCCCTGGCACCTCAAATCACTGCGCTGGTCAAAGGCGGTGGACGCCTGGCGCTGTCGGGCATCCTCGCCGAGCAGGCCGATGAAGTCCGCGCCGCCTATGCCGGCGCCCTCGACCTCGACCCGACCGCCACCAAGGACGGCTGGGTACGCATCAGCGGGGTCAAACGCTAAGCACGCGGCAAGACTGAAGGCCGCAACCTGCAGGCGAGCCCGGATGAAGGCCGGGCTGCTTTGCCCTTACTTGCAGCTTGTGGCTTGCAGCTTGAAGCCGCTCCTTTAGACTAGCCGCTTGGATTTTCCGGACCCGCGCATGAGCGAAAGCCACGTCACCCAGTGCCCCCATTGCCGTACCAGCTTCCGCGTCAGCCAGGCGCAGCTGGCTGCTGCCCATGGCGCCGTGCGCTGCGGGGCCTGCCTGCACGTGTTCAACGCCGCCGAACAGTTGTTCGGTTCCCGCACGACGACGCCAACGCCAAGCAAAGCGACTAGCGATCAGGTCAGCCAGGCTCAAGCCGACACCAGTGCCAAGCCGGTAAAGAAGCCGGTCGACGATACCCTGTGGATTCATGACGACCTCGACCTGGACAGCCTTGACCTGGACGAGGAACTGGCCAGGCTGGAAGAGCAGGAGCAGCAACTGTCGCAGCAGTTCCTCGCCCTGGAGCGAGCGCCGCGCTACAGCGAGAACTTCGACAGCAACGCGGCGGATGAACGCGAAGAAGCGCATGACGAAGCCTGGGCCGAAGCCCTGTTGCGTGACGAGCCGGCGAAGCACGAGCGCGACAGCTTCGAACTGCAACCGACCGACCATCAGCCCGAACCGATTGCCGCACCAGAGCCCAAGGCCAACACCGAGTTCGCCCCGCCGGTCACGCCCCGCAAGCAGGCCCTCGACGACGACCTCGACGAAACCGACGAGCCGCGCCTGGGTAATCTCGAGGACGAACCCGACGAGCGCGAGCAGCAGGACGAAGACCTGCACAGCGAGCGTGAAGCGCCCAGGGTGACGCGCAACGAGCCGGGCCTGCGCGAGGAGCGCCTGTTCGAACTCGACGACGAACCCCTGCAGCTCGACTGGCGCCAACCACAGGGCATCGCCTGGGGACGCGTGTTCGGCTGGGGCCTGCTCAATCTGCTGGCGGCAGGCGGGCTGCTGGCGCAATACGCCGCCTACAACTTCGATGAACTGGCGCGCCAGGATCGTTATCGCCCCTGGTTCGAACAGCTGTGCCCTAGCATCGGCTGCACGCTGCCGTCGAAAGTCGATATCGGCCAGATTCGCAGCAGCAACCTGGTGGTGCGCAGCCACCCGGAATTTTCCGGAGCGCTGATCGTCGACGCCATCCTTTATAACCGCGCGCCCTTCGCCCAGCCGTTCCCACTACTGGAAATGCGCTTCGCCGACCTGGGTGGGCAACTGGTCGCCAGCCGTCGTTTCAAACCCAGCGAATACCTCGCAGGCGAGCTGGCCGGGCAGAGCGAAATGCCGCCGCAGACGCCCATTCATATCTCGCTGGACATCCTCGACCCCGGTACCCGCGCGGTCAATTACAGCCTCAGCTTCCACTCGCCCGACTAGCCCGAAGGCGGCGCGACCCGTGGTCGCAGACTGCCCATCTAACTACTGGCGATAAGCCCATAGCTGTTCAGAATTTGTTCAAAACGACCTTTATCCGGTCATCCAGAGCGGGTATCATGCCCACCCTTTCGCGAGCACCGACCCACCATCGTTTCCCCTGAGGACACAGTGGAGGCCAGGTGTTGATCGCTTACAGTCTCAACTGCGAACCAACAAGCAGGGACGCCCCATGTCGGCCCCACGTATCGGCCCCTACACATTGCCCAATCGGTTGATCCTGGCCCCTATGGCCGGCGTCACCGATCGCCCGTTCCGCCAGCTGTGCCGTCGTCTCGGCGCCGGCCTGGTGGTGTCGGAGATGGTCACCAGCGATGTGCGCCTGTGGAACAGCCGTAAATCCAGCCTGCGCCTGCTGCATGCCGGTGATCCCGAGCCGCGCTCGGTGCAGATCGCCGGTGGCGACCCAGAAATGATGGCCGACGCCGCGCGCAAGAACGTCGAGCTGGGCGCGCAGATCATCGACATCAACATGGGCTGCCCGGCCAAGAAGGTCTGCAACAAGGCCGCCGGTTCCGCCCTGCTGCGTGACGAGCCGCTGGTGCGCGAGATCCTAGACGCCGTGGTCGGCGCAGTGGACGTTCCGGTGACCCTGAAGATCCGCACCGGCTGGGACCGTGCGAACAAGAACGGCGTTACCGTGGCAAAAATCGCCGAAGACGCCGGTATTTCTGCACTTTCCGTACACGGCCGCACCCGCGCCGATCTGTACACCGGCGAAGCCGAGTACGAGACCATCGCCGCCATCAAGCAGGCGGTATCGATTCCGGTGTTCGCCAATGGCGACATCGACTCCCCACAAAAAGCCAAGGCCGTGCTCGACGCCACCGGCGCCGACGCCTTGCTGATCGGCCGCGCTGCTCAGGGCCGGCCGTGGATCTTCCGTGAAATCGAGCACTACCTGCGTACCGGCGAGACCCTGCCGGCACCGAGCCTGCTCGAAGTGGAACGCATTCTGCTGGAACACCTTGCCGCACTGCACGCCTTCTATGGCGAATTGATGGGCGTACGCATCTCCCGCAAGCATGTCGGCTGGTATCTGGCAACCCTGCCGGGCGCCAGGGAGTTTCGCGCCCAGTTCAACCGTCTGGACAGCACGGACGCACAGTGCGCCCACGTTCGCGCGTTCTTCCGCGAACGGCACAACGATGAAAACGAGGTGGCCGCATGACGTTGATGACAGAGACCCTAGTGAGTGGAATTGCACCCGTGAGTGACAACACCAGCCTTAAACAGCACCTGAACACGCCGAGCGAAGAGGGCCAGACCCTGCGCGGCGCCGTGGAGAAGGCGCTGCACAACTACTTCGCCCATCTCGAGGGCGCGGACGTCACCGACGTGTACAACCTGGTGCTCACCGAAGTCGAAGCGCCGCTGCTGGAAACCGTCATGAATTATGTGAAAGGTAACCAGACCAAGGCGTCCGAGCTGCTCGGCCTGAACCGTGGCACGCTGCGCAAGAAGCTCAAGCAGTACGACCTGCTGTAACACCGAACTCCCGAAAAGGGCGGCCCGAATGAGCCGCCTTTTTTGCTGATATCCCCGCTCTGATGGATAGTGAAATGACCGACCAGACCACCCTTCTGCCCGTCCGCCGCGCGCTGATCAGCGTTTCCGACAAAACCGGTGTCCTCGAGTTCGCTCGCGAGCTGGCCGCCCTCGGTGTCGAGATTCTCTCCACCGGCGGCACCTACAAGTTGCTTAAGGACAACGGCGTGGCCGCAGTGGAAGTCGCCGACTACACCGGCTTCCCGGAAATGATGGACGGCCGCGTGAAGACCCTGCACCCGAAGATCCACGGCGGCATCCTCGGTCGCCGTGCGCTGGACGGCGCGGTGATGGACGAGCACGGCATCAAGCCGATCGACCTGGTCGCGGTCAATCTCTATCCTTTCGAAGCCACCGTGGCCAAGCCTGATTGCGACCTGGCCGATGCCATCGAGAACATCGACATCGGCGGCCCGACCATGGTCCGCTCGGCGGCGAAGAACCACAAAGATGTGGCCATCGTGGTCAACACCGGCGACTACGCCGGCATCGTCGAGTCCCTGAAAGCCGGTGGCCTGAGCTACGCCCAGCGCTTCGACCTGGCGCTCAAGGCCTTCGAACACACCGCTGCCTACGACGGCATGATCGCCAACTACCTGGGCACCATCGACCAGACGGCGGACACCCTGTCCACCGAAGGCCGTGGCGCCTTCCCGCGCACCTTCAACAGCCAGTTCATCAAGGCGCAGGAAATGCGCTACGGCGAAAACCCGCATCAGAGCGCGGCCTTCTACGTCGAAGCGAAGAAGGGCGAGGCCAGCGTTTCCACCGCCATTCAGCTGCAGGGCAAGGAACTGTCGTTCAACAACGTGGCCGACACCGACGCTGCGCTGGAATGCGTGAAGAGCTTCGTCAAGCCGGCCTGCGTCATCGTCAAGCACGCCAACCCGTGCGGCGTGGCCGTCGTCCCTGAAGACGAAGGCGGCATCCGCAAGGCCTACGACCTGGCCTACGCCACCGACACCGAGTCGGCCTTCGGCGGCATCATCGCCTTCAACCGCGAGCTGGATGGCGAAACTGCCAAGGCCATCGTCGAGCGCCAGTTCGTCGAAGTGATCATCGCCCCGAAAATCAGCGCTGCCGCCCGTGAAGTGGTGGCCGCCAAGGCCAACGTACGCCTGCTAGAGTGCGGCGAATGGCCGGCCGAGCGCGCTGCTGGCTGGGACTACAAGCGCGTCAACGGTGGCCTGCTGGTACAGAGCCGCGACATCGGCATGATCAAGGCAGAAGACCTGAAGATCGTCACCCAGCGCGCGCCGAGCGAGCAGGAAATCCACGATCTGATCTTCGCCTGGAAAGTGGCCAAGTTCGTCAAATCCAACGCCATCGTCTACGCCAAGAACCGCCAGACCGTGGGCGTCGGCGCCGGCCAGATGTCGCGCGTCAACTCCGCGCGCATCGCCGCGATCAAGGCCGAGCACGCCGGCCTGCCGGTACCGGGCGCGGTGATGGCCTCGGACGCCTTCTTCCCGTTCCGCGACGGCATCGACAACGCCGCCAAGGCCGGTATCACCGCAGTGATCCAGCCGGGTGGCTCGATGCGCGACAACGAGGTGATCGCGGCTGCCGACGAGGCTGGAATCGCGATGGTATTCACCGGCATGCGCCACTTCCGCCATTGATGATCGTGCCCACGCTCTGCGTGGGCATGATCGAAGTTACGCAGGTATCCGGACCAATCGAGATACCGTGGGAGCGGACCTGTCCGCGACAAGGATGGCGAAATCAGCGCCATATTCGCGGGCAAGCCCGCTCCCACAAAGCACTCCGGACACCCCTGAACTCAGCGTCATCGAGGGTTTGACATGCAAGTATTGATCATCGGCAGCGGCGGTCGTGAACACGCCCTGGCCTGGAAAGTGGCGCAGGACAAACGCGTAGAGAAAGTCTTCGTCGCCCCCGGCAACGCCGGCACCGCGGTGGAAGCCAAGTGCGAGAACGTCGCCATCGACGTGCTGAACATCGAAGCGCTGGCGGACTTCGCCGAGAAGAACGTGCAACTGACCATCGTCGGCCCGGAAGCGCCGCTGGTCAAAGGCGTGGTCGACCTGTTCCGCACCCGCAAGCTGGACATCTTCGGCCCGACCGCCGCCGCTGCCCAGCTGGAAGGCTCCAAGGCCTTCACCAAGGATTTCCTGGCACGCCACAAGATCCCCACCGCCGACTACCAGAACCTCACCGAGATCGAGCCGGCACTGGCCTACCTGCGCGAGAAAGGCGCTCCGATCGTGATCAAGGCCGACGGCCTGGCCGCGGGCAAGGGCGTGATCGTCGCCATGACCCTGCAGGAAGCCGAGGATGCCGTGCGCGACATGCTCGCCGGCAACGCTTTCGGCGATGCCGGTTCGCGCGTGGTGATCGAGGAATTCCTCGATGGCGAAGAAGCCAGCTTTATCGTCATGGTCGACGGCGAAAACGTGCTGCCGATGGCCACCAGCCAGGACCACAAGCGCGTCGGCGACGGCGATACCGGCCCGAACACCGGCGGCATGGGCGCCTACTCACCGGCACCGGTGGTCACCGCCGAGGTGCACAAGCGCGTGATGGACGAGGTGATCTACCCCACCGTGCGCGGCATGGCCAGCGAAGGCAACGTCTACACCGGTTTCCTCTACGCCGGCCTGATGATTGACAAGGCCGGCGCGCCGAAGGTCATCGAGTTCAACTGCCGCTTCGGCGACCCGGAAACCCAGCCGATCATGTGCCGCCTGGAAAGCTCCCTGGTGCTGCTGGTCGAAGCTGCGCTGGCCAAGGCGCTGGACAAGGTCGAGGCGACCTGGGACCCGCGTCCGACCGTGGGCGTGGTGCTGGCCGCTGGCGGCTATCCGGGCGACTACGCCAAGGGCGACGTAATCGAAGGTCTTGATGAAGCGGCCAAGCTCGACGGCAAGGTGTTTCACGCCGGCACCGCGCTCAAGGACGGCCAGATCGTCACTGCCGGTGGCCGCGTGCTGTGCGCCACTGCCATCGGTCGCACGGTGGCCGAGGCCCAACAGCAGGCCTACCGCCTGGCCGAGAAGATTCGCTGGAACGGCATGTTCCACCGTAACGACATCGGCTATCGCGCCATCGCCCGCGAGCAGGGCGAAGGCTAAAGGCGCTCAAGAATACGGCGCGGTAGGCGGTAAAAAGGCTCGCCGCGCCGTATTCCCCCGAGCAAATGCTTGGCTATAATCCGGCCACACATTTAGAAGGATTTGCCCGTGCGCCGGCCCAGGATTGCCATCGGACTACTCGCCAGTTTGCTGTTGCTCGGCCTTGCCCTGACAGCCAGTGCGAACTCAGCTCCAACAATCGCACACGGCTGGTCCTATCTGGTCGACGCCAGCGCCCGCCTGGGCCTCGAAGAAGTGCGCGCCCAGCGCCAGCAGTTCAAGCCGCTGAGCAAACAGTCCTTCACCTTCCCGCCCAGTGACCACGCGGTCTGGCTTCGCGCCGAACTGGCGCCACAGCAGCAGCCGGCCTGGCTGTGGATCTTCTCGCCACGGGTGCAGTATCTCGACTATTACCTGCTGAAAGACGGCCAGCTGGAGCAGAACCTGCACACCGGCGAAGCCATGCCACTGGATTCGCGACCGCTGCCATCGCGTTTCTACCTGATGCCCCTGCCAAACGACGGCCAGGCCCGCGTCGCCTATGTGCGCCTGACCTCCAACCATCCGCTGATGACCTGGTTCAAGGTCATGGATCAGGCCGAGCTGGTCAGCCTGGAGAAGCCCGCCTACCTCTACGGCATGCTGTTCGGCGCGCTGTTGCTGCTGACCCTGTACAACCTTATTCGCTTCTTCTACAGCCGCAGCGCCAGCGGCCTGTGGCTGGCCGGGGTGAATATCGGCCTTGCGGTGTGCTCGTCGGCCAACCTCGGTATCTTCGCCCAATGGTTGCCCAGCCTGGGCTACAACCAGTCCCTGATCGCCGACCTTTCCGCACTGTTCGCCGCGTTTAGCGCGCTGGCCTTCGGCCTCAGTTTCATGAATGGCACGCCGGTGCAGCACAGCCCGCTCAATCGCCTGCTGCAGGGCAATGCCCTGCTGATCCTGACCTATGCCCTGTGCATCACCGTCACCGGTTTGTTCTGGTACAGCTCACTGGTGTACCTGTTGGTAGTCCTCAGCTCACTGAATCTGCTGCTGGTGAGCAGCCTGCACTGGCGCTCGGGTTATCAGCCGGCACGCCTGATTACCATCGGCATGGTGGTGTTCAATCTCGGCTTCGGTTTCTTCGTACCCGTGCTGCTCGGTTTCGATCAGCTCAATCCAGGCTGGCTGGTGCTCGGTGTATTCAGCGTCGCCACCCTGGCCGGCCTGATTCTCAGCGTGTCGCTGACCGAGCGCCAACGGCAGATTCAAAGTGACACCCTGCTGAAGAGTACAGCGCTTGCGGCCAGCAGCGCCGAACTGCGGGCCAAGGCCGAATTCCTGGCGAAGATCAGCCACGAAATCCGCACTCCGATGAACGGCGTGCTGGGCATGACCGAGCTGCTGCTGGGCACGCCGCTGTCGGCCAAGCAACGCGACTATGTGCAGACCATCCACAGCTCAGGCAACGAGCTGCTTACCCTGATCAACGAAATCCTCGACATTTCCAAGCTGGAATCCGGGCAGATCGAGCTGGACGATGTGCAGTTCGATCTCGGCGCGCTGATCGAGGACTGCCTGGACATTTTCCGCGCCAAGGCCGAGCAGCAGAAGGTGGAGCTGATCAGCTTTATCCAGCCGCAAGTTCCGCGGGTGATCAGCGGCGACCCCACGCGTCTGCGCCAGGCCCTGCTGAGCCTGCTGGACAATGCCTTCAAGCAGACCGACGAAGGCGAGATCCTGCTGGTCGCCGCGCTGGACAGCAGCGACGGCCAGCATCGCCTGCGCGTCGCCGTCCAAGACAGCGGCCGCCCGCTGCTGCCGGAGGAGCGCGACGCGCTGCTCAATGCCGAATTGCAAAGCCGTGATTTCCTTGCTGCCACGCAACTGGGCGGGCGCCTCGGCCTGATCATCGCGCGCCAGCTGGTGCGCCTGATGGGCGGCGAATTCGGTATTCAGGGCAGCGGCAACCAGGGCACCACCCTATGGCTGACCCTGCCACTCGATGCCGCGCGCCTGGAACAGCCGGAGACCGACCTGGACAGCCCGTTACAGGGCGCGCGCCTGCTGGTGGTGGACGACAACGACACCTGCCGCAAGGTGCTGATGCAACAGTGCAACGCCTGGGGTATGCAGGTCAGTGCCGTGCCGTCCGGCAAGGAAGCGCTGGCGCTGCTGCGCACCAGGGCACATATGCGCGAGTACTTCGACGCGGTGCTCCTCGACCAGGACATGCCCGGCATGACCGGCATGCAGCTGGCGGCCAAGATCAAGGAAGACCCGAGCCTCAACCACGACATCCTGGTCATCATGCTCACCGGCATCAGCAACGCGCCGAGCAAGGTGATCGCGCGCAACGCCGGGATCAAGCGCATCCTGGCCAAGCCGGTGGCCGGCTATACGCTCAAGACCACTCTGGCCGACGAGCTGGCCCAGCGCCCCAACGACACCCCCGCGCAGGCCGCGCCGACGCCGGTGAGCACGCCGCTGAACGTACCGGTCGATTTCCGCATCCTGGTGGCCGAGGACAACAGCATCTCCACCAAGGTGATCCGCGGCATGCTCGGCAAGCTCAACCTCAAGCCGGACACCGCCAGCAACGGCGAGGAAGCCCTCAGCGCGATCAAAGCGCAGCCCTACGACCTGGTGTTGATGGATTGTGAAATGCCGGTGCTCGACGGTTTCTCCGCCACCGAACAGCTGCGCGCCTGGGAACAGAGCGAAAAGCGCCCGCGCACCCCAGTGGTGGCGCTGACCGCGCATATTCTCAGCGAACACAAGGAACGCGCCCGCGCGGTGGGCATGGATGGCCATATGTCCAAGCCGGTGGAGCTGTCGCAGCTGCGCGAGCTGATCGAGCACTGGATCGCCGAACGCGAACTGCGCCGCCAGCGTGAAGTGTCGTAGGGCGGGTGAAACCCGCCCGACTATCGATGCCCTACTCTCAAACGAGCGCCCCATGTCCGAGTTGTTCAGCCTGTACCTGAAGATGCTGGTGCTCTACAGCCCCTTCTTCGTCCTGTCCTGCTTCATCGGCCTGAGCCGTGGCTACACCCTCAAGGAGCGCAAGCGCCTGGCCTGGAAGGTGGCGCTGGCGACGCTGATCGCCAGCGTACTGCTGTACCTGTTCGGCAAGCACATCTTCACCCTGTTCGGCATCACCATCGACGCGTTTCGCATCGGCGCCGGTTCGGTGCTGTTCATCTCCGCTCTGGGCATGGCCCAGGGCAAATCGGCGGTGCAGAGCGACAACGTGCAGCAGGACGTCACCATCGTGCCGCTGACCATTCCCATCACCGTCGGCCCCGGCACCATCGGTGCCCTGCTGCTGATGGGCGCCAGCCAGCCGCATTGGGACGACAAGCTGGTGGCGGTGGCGGCGATCCTTCTCGCCAGCCTCACCGTGGGCATCGTGCTGTACCTGTCCAACCAGTTCGAGCGCCTGCTCGGGGACCAGGGCCTGCAGATCGTCAGCCGTTTGATGGGCCTGTTCGTCTGTGCCCTGGCGGCGCAGATCATCTTCACCGGGGTGAAGAACTACCTCGTGCCTTAATCTCGGCCGATCAGCGCAACCGGATCAGCGGCGCTGAAAAAGTCGCAGCGCATCCTTGAGATAACTACCCTCCACTCGTTCTGCTGGCAGTACCTGCGCGCCTGAGCGGGTTCCCCCAGGCCCGGCACCGCGTTCCTAGATCCCCTCTGATAGCCGCTGCGCTTTCGCGATGCCCTCATCTCGCGCCCGGCCGGCACACGAGCGCAGCGCCCCACAGACGAACATACGCCTGCACTACCACTGCCGAAGCGCACCCGTATGGTGCGGCACCTGCGATCAGCATGCGTCCGTCGCCCCTGGACGAAGCGCTGCACTGCCAACTTGCACCCGTTATCGACAGTCGCGATGAGGCCCGTGCGCGCCCGAACTCGGCGAGAAAATCCGCATTCCAGGGCGGCTGGGCAGCGTTCAGGCGCTGCGCGCCAGAGGGAATCCACACCGCGCACGGGCCAGTTCTGAAGAGCGATCCTGCCCCGTCGCACAGAAGAGGCACAGCAATTGCTCAAGGGCCATATAGAGGTCAACAAGGCACAGACCAAGTCCTGGCTGTACGCCGCTCGCCAGCGCGTCGAGCCGATGCCGGAACAACCGCGCCATGACCTTCACTGCATGCCCATAACAACGCTGTCCGCTTACTCACATTCGTGAATGGAGATCGCACCATGCAACGTCGCAGCCTGATCAAGGCCTTCACCCTTTCCGCTTCCATCGCCGCGATGGGCCTGTCCTGGTCCATCCAGGCCGCCGAGACCATCAAGGTCGGCATCCTACACTCGCTGTCCGGGACCATGGCCATTTCCGAAACCTCGCTGAAAGACATGGCGCTGATGACCATCGACGAGATCAACGCCAAGGGCGGCGTGCTCGGCAAGCAGCTGGAGCCGGTGGTGGTCGACCCCGCGTCGAACTGGCCGCTGTTCGCCGAACGCGGCCGCCAGTTGCTGACCCAGGATAAGGTCGCGGTGACCTTCGGCTGCTGGACCAGCGTGTCGCGCAAATCGGTGCTGCCGGTTTACGAGGAACTGAACGGCCTGCTGTTCTACCCGGTGCAGTACGAAGGCGAAGAGATGTCGCCGAACGTGTTCTACACCGGTGCTGCGCCAAACCAGCAGGCCATTCCGGCGGTGGAATACCTGCTCAGCGAAGACGGCGGCGGCGCCAAGCGCTTCTTCCTGCTGGGTACCGACTACGTCTACCCGCGCACCACCAACAAGATCCTGCGCGCCTTCCTGCACAGCAAGGGCATCGCCGACAAGGACATCGAAGAGGTCTACACCCCCTTCGGTCATAGCGACTATCAAACCATCGTCGCCAACATCAAGAAGTTCTCCGCTGGCGGCAAGACGGCCGTGGTCTCCACCGTCAACGGCGACTCCAACGTGCCGTTCTACAAGGAGCTGGCCAACCAAGGCCTGGAAGCCACCGAAGTACCGGTGGTGGCCTTCTCCGTGGGAGAGGAAGAACTGCGCGGCATCGACACCAAACCGCTGGTCGGCCACCTGGCGGCCTGGAACTACTTCCAGTCCGTGGAGAACCCGGTCAACGAGAAGTTCGTCGCCGACTGGAAGGCCTACGCCAAGGCCAAGAAGCTGCCGAACGCCGACACCGTGGTGACCAACGACCCGATGGAAGCCACCTACGTAGGCATCCACATGTGGGCGCAGGCCGTCGAGAAAGCCGGCACCACCGAGGTCGACAAGGTCCGTGAAGCCATGGCCGGCCAGGAATTCGCGGCGCCGAGCGGCTTCACCCTGAAGATGGACGAGAAGAATCACCACCTGCACAAGCCGGTGATGATCGGCGAGATCCAGGAAGACGGTCAGTTCTCCGTGGTGTGGGAAACCGAGGGCCCGATCCGCGCCCAGCCGTGGAGCCCGTTCATCGAAGGCAACGACAAGAAAGCCGATACCCCGGTGAAGTCGAACTGAGGCAAAAGCCCTTCTCCACAAGCGGCAGCCACAGCTCGTCAATGGCTTGCAGTCCCGCTTGTCTCCCCTCTCCCGCTTGCGGGAGAGGGGTCGGGGGAGAGGGCCGCCGTAGCCCGGATGCAATCCGGGACGCTCACCCCGGATTGCATCCGGGCTACGCCAAGGACCCCTTATGCCCACTGCCCTTACCCGAATTCTCCTAAGCCTGCTGCTTTTGCTGCCACTGGCGGCGCAGGCTGGCGAAGCCGACGATTTCGTCGCCGCCAATGCCGGCAAGCAGGCCAAGCTGTTGCAGGACTGGGCCGCCGCGCCCAGAACCGAACGTATGCCACTGCTGCAAGCCCTGCAGCAGGGCCGCGTCGGCGGCGATGCCGACAAACGTGCCTTTATCGAACAGGACGGCACCTGGCAGGCCGCCGATGGCGACGCCGAAGCCAATGGCACGCCACGCAAACTGCGTCTGAACAACCGCCTGCGCGGTCTGATCGGCTTCGCCGTGGCCAGCCATCAGTTGCTCGACAACGACGCACGCGTGCGTCTCGAGGCCGCCCGGCAACTGCAGCGCAATACACCGCCGGCTCTGCTGCCGCTGCTCGAGAGTCGAATGAGCATCGAAGCGGACGAAACCGTGCAGGACGCCATCACCCTGGCCCTGGCCAATCTGCAGCTGAGCGACGCTAACCCCGCAGTGCGCCTGGCGGCCGTGGAGCGTCTGGGCAAGACCGGCGACCCGCTTGCCCGCACCCGCTTGCAAAGCCTGCTCGATGGCGAAGAAAGCGATGCCACCGTACGCGCCGCTGCCGAGCAGAGCCTGGCCCAGGTGAAGAACAAACTGCTGATCGGCGAACTGCTCGGTCAGGCCTTCAGTGGCCTGTCGCTGGGTTCGATCCTGCTGCTCGCCGCCCTCGGTCTGGCCATCACCTTCGGCCTGCTCGGGGTGATCAACATGGCCCACGGCGAGATGCTGATGCTCGGCGCCTACACCACCTATGTGGTGCAGCTGAGCTTCCAGCGCCTGGCCCCCGAATACCTCACGCTCTACCCGCTGGCCGCGCTGCCGATCGCCTTTCTGGTCACCGCCTGCATCGGTATGGCGCTGGAGCGCACGGTGATCCGCCATCTCTACGGCCGCCCGCTGGAAACCCTGCTGGCCACCTGGGGTATCAGCCTGATCCTCATTCAACTGGTGCGCGTCACCTTCGGTGCGCAGAACGTCGAAGTGGCCAACCCGGCCTGGCTCTCCGGCGGCGTGCAGGTGCTGCCGAACCTGGTGCTGCCGTACAACCGCATCGTCATCATCGGCTTCGCGCTGTTCGTCGTGGTGCTTACCTGGTTGCTGCTGAACAAGACGCGCCTCGGCTTGAACGTGCGTGCGGTGACGCAGAACCGCAACATGGCCGCCTGCTGCGGCGTACCCACCGGCCGCGTGGACATGCTGGCCTTCGGCCTCGGCTCGGGCATCGCCGGCCTCGGCGGCGTGGCCCTGAGCCAGATCGGCAACGTCGGCCCGGACCTTGGCCAGAGCTACATCATCGACTCCTTCCTGGTGGTGGTACTCGGCGGTGTCGGGCAACTGGCCGGTAGCGTGCTGGCCGCCTTCGGCCTCGGCGTGGTGAACAAGTTCCTCGAACCGCAGATCGGTGCCGTGCTCGGCAAGATCCTCATCCTCGCGCTGATCATTCTGTTCATCCAGAAACGCCCGCAAGGCCTCTTCGCTCTCAAAGGACGGGTGATCGACTGATGACCATGCCACTGAACCAAACCGTTCTCGCTCGCGCCACAGCCAAGCTCGGCCCGCAGGTTTCGCTGGCTGTCGGCCTGCTGGTGCTGGCGATACTCGTTGCCATGCCCCTGCTGCACTTGTTGCCGGCCGACCACGCCCTGCACGTCTCAGCCTACTCGCTGACCCTGGTGGGCAAGATTCTCTGCTACGCCATCGTCGCCCTGGCGCTGGACCTGGTCTGGGGTTACGCCGGCATGCTGTCGCTGGGCCATGGCCTGTTCTTCGCCCTCGGCGGTTATGCCATGGGCATGTACCTGATGCGCCAGTCGGCGGGCGACGGGCTGCCGGCCTTTATGAGTTTCCTGGCCTGGAGCGAGCTGCCCTGGTACTGGTACGGCACCTCCAGCTTCCTCTGGGCCATGTGTCTGGTGGTGCTGGCGCCCGGGCTGCTGGCCCTGGTGTTCGGCTTCTTCGCCTTCCGCTCGCGAATCAAGGGCGTGTACTTCTCGATCATGACCCAGGCGCTGACCTTCGCCGGCATGCTGCTGTTCTTCCGCAACGAAACCGGCTTCGGCGGCAACAACGGCTTTACCGGTTTCACCCGCATTCTCGGCTTCGATATCACCGCGCAGAGCACTCGCGCGGCGCTGTTCTTCGCCACCGTGGTGTTGCTGGTGGGCAGCCTGTATCTGGGTTTTCGCCTAGCGCGCAGCAAGTTCGGCCGCGTGCTCACCGCCCTGCGTGACGCCGAGAACCGCCTGATGTTCTGCGGCTACGACCCACGCGGCTACAAGCTGTTTATCTGGGTGCTCTCCGCGGTGCTGTGCGGGCTGGCCGGCGCGCTGTACGTGCCGCAGGTGGGCATCATCAACCCCAGCGAAATGGCGCCAACTCAATCCATCGAGGCCGCTGTCTGGGTCGCCCTCGGTGGTCGCGGCACGCTGATCGGCCCGCTGCTCGGCGCCGGCCTGGTCAACGGCATGAAGAGCTGGTTCACCGTGGCCTTCCCGGAATACTGGCTGTTCGCCCTGGGTGCGCTGTTTATCGTCGTCACCCTGTATCTACCGCGTGGTGTAGTGGGCTTGCTGCGCAAGGAGAAGGATCAATGAAAGCCAATCCAGTACCCGAAACCATGCTCGAAGCCGCTTTCGACCCCACCGGCATGGCGCTGGACACCGGCAAGAACGTCGGCAAGGGCGTCAACGTCCGCCACGGCACCATCCTTACGCTGGAAGACATCAACGTCAGCTTCGATGGCTTCAAGGCGCTGACCAACCTGACGCTGTACATCGGCGTCGGCGAGCTGCGCTGCATCATCGGCCCCAACGGCGCCGGCAAGACCACCATGATGGACGTGATCACCGGCAAGACCCGCCCGGACAACGGCGTCGCCTACTTTGGTGAGCAGTACGACCTGACGAGCATGAGCGAAGTGCAGATCGCCCAGGCCGGCATCGGCCGCAAATTCCAGAAGCCGACGGTGTTCGAGGCGCTGACGGTGTTCGAAAACCTGGAGCTGGCGCAGAAGACCAACAAGTCGGTATGGGCCAGCCTGCGCGCCCGCCTGTCCGGCGAGCAGAAGGATCGCATCGAGGAAGTGCTGACCACCATTCGCCTGGAAGCCTCGCGCAACCGCCCGGCTGGCCTGCTCTCCCACGGTCAGAAGCAGTTCCTCGAGATCGGCATGCTGCTGATGCAGGAGCCGCACCTGCTGCTGCTCGACGAACCGGTGGCCGGCATGACCGACGCCGAGACTGAGTTCACCGCCGAGCTGTTCAAGTCCCTGGCACGCAAGCACTCGCTGATGGTAGTGGAACACGACATGGGCTTCGTCGGCTCCATCGCCGACCACGTCACCGTGCTGCACCAGGGCAGCGTGCTGGCCGAAGGCTCGCTTGAGCAGGTGCAGAATGACGAGCGGGTGATCGAGGTTTATCTGGGGCGCTGACGCGCCAGCTACAAGCGGCAAGCTTCAAGCCGCAAGCCAAAAGCACTCACGATTGGTTTTTACTTGCCGCTTGCAGCTTGAGGCTTGCGGCTATGAGGAACAGCCATGCTGCAAGTCCAACAACTCCACCAGTATTACGGCGGCAGCCACATCCTCCGTGGTCTGTCGTTCGACGTGAAGGTCGGCGAGGTCACCTGCCTGCTCGGCCGCAACGGCGTGGGCAAAACCACCTTGCTCAAATGCCTGATGGGCCTGATTCCGGCCAAGGACGGCAGCGTGCAGTGGGAAGGCAAGGCCATCACCGGCTTCAAACCGCACCAGCGCGTACACGCCGGCATCGCCTACGTGCCACAGGGCCGCGAGATTTTCGGCCGCCTGACGGTGGAAGAGAACCTGCTGATGGGGCTGTCACGCTTTCCCGGCAGCCAGGCCAAGACCGTGCCCGAGTTCATCTACGAGCTGTTCCCCGTACTGCGCGAGATGAAGCATCGCCGTGGCGGCGACCTCTCCGGCGGCCAGCAGCAACAGCTGGCCATCGGCCGCGCCCTGGCCAGCCAGCCGCGCCTGCTGATTCTCGACGAGCCCACCGAAGGCATCCAGCCCTCGGTGATCAAGGAGATTGGCGCGGTGATCAAGCAGCTCGCCGCTCGCGGCGACATGGCCATTCTGCTGGTCGAGCAGTTCTACGACTTCGCCGCCGAACTGGCCGACCAGTACCTGGTGATGAGCCGTGGCGAGATCGTCCAGCAGGGCCGTGGCGAAAACATGGAAGCCGAAGGTGTGCGCGGGCTTGTAGCCATCTGATGCACGCCCCCTGAGGGAGGGGCTTTAGCCGCGACGGCTCCTGGCGCCTGCACGCATGGTTGCTGCGGGCAACCACGCACCGAATTGGTTCAGGGCACGCCTCTTGCTTGCCCACTCGGTCAACTATCCTGCGGAACCGCTGCCTTAACATGAATCTGCCTGCCGCCCTGTTCACGCCAAGCTGGCCTGCCGAGCTGGAATTGGCTTACGCGCGCCACGGCGAACGCACCACGCCAGTGCAGAGGCACCACCTTGGCCCTCTAAGGGTGCAGAAGCACCTGTATGCCGAAGGCCCGGAGGTGTGCCAGCACATCATCGTCCACCCGCCCGGCGGCATCGCCGGTGGTGACATCCTGGATATCTCGGCCCATGCGGGCGAGAACACCTGGGTGCAACTCACCAGCCCCGGCGCGGCCAAGTGGTACCGCGCGGCCGGTGTCGCCCGGCAGGATCTGCGCCTGCGCGTCGACGCCGGCGCCACCCTGGAATGGCTGCCGCAGGAAACCATCCTCTATGCCGGAGCCCAGGCCGAACTGCACACGCAGATCGACCTGCACGGTGACGCCCGTCTGTTCTACTGGGACATCGTTGCCCTCGGCCGCCCCGCCGCCGACGAGCGCTTTGCCAGCGGCTATTTTCAGGCTGCGCTGGATATCCGTCGCGACGGCAAACTGCTCTGGCACGAGCGCCAGCGCGTGATCGGCGGCGACGGCCTGCTCGACTCTCCCATAGGCTTGGACGGCCAGCCGGTGTTCGCAACTCTGCTGGTCAGCGGCGAAGTCGATAGCGATTTGCTCGAACGTTGCCGCGAGCTGAAGATCGACGGTGTACGCGGTGACCTCAGCCAGCTCGCGGGCTTGCTGGTCGCCCGTTGTCTGGCCAGCGAAGCCCTCAAGGCTCGCGCCTGGCTGATCGCCTTGTGGCGCCTGCTGCGCCCTGCAATGCTGGGCCGTGAGGCCTTGTCGCCACGTATCTGGAGCACATGACGGCGGATGTAAAGAGCGACATCCGCCCTACCAACACGACGCGTTCCGGCGATGCCAGGCAACGCCGCATTGGAGTAACACGATGGATCTGAGTCCACGCGAGAAAGACAAGTTGCTGATCTTCACCGCCGGCCTGGTGGCCGAGCGCCGCCTGGCGCGCGGGGTGAAGCTGAACTACCCGGAGGCCATGGCCTATATCTCCGCCGCCCTGCTCGAAGGCGCACGCGACGGCCAGACAGTTGCCGAGTTGATGCACTTCGGCACCACCCTGCTGGCCCGCGATCAGGTGATGGAGGGTGTGCCGGAGATGATTCCGGAGATTCAGATCGAAGCCACCTTCCCCGACGGCACCAAGCTGGTGACCGTCCACCAACCGATTGCATAACCATGAGCTACGAAATAGCGAACGCCAGTGAAGCCGACCTGTCCGGCATCCTAGCCATCTACAACGACGCGGTGCAGCACACCACGGCGATCTGGAACGAGACCCTGGTGGATCTGGCCAACCGCCGCGCCTGGCTGGCCGAACGCACTGCAGCGGGCTTTCCCGTACTGGTCGCACATGACGCTGTCGGCGAGGTAGCTGGCTACGCCAGCTACGGCACCTGGCGCAGCATCGAAGGCTTCCGCCACACCGTCGAGCATTCGGTCTACGTGCGCAGCGACCAACGCGGCCAGGGCCTGGGTCCGGCGCTGATGCAGGCACTGATCGAACGCGCCCGCGCAGCCGGCCTGCACGTCATGGTCGCCGCCATCGAGTCGGAAAATGCCGCCTCGATTCGCCTGCACCAGCGCCTCGGCTTCGTCACCACAGGACAGATGCCCCAGGTCGGCCGCAAGTTCGGCCGCTGGCTGGATCTGACCTTCATGCAACTGACTCTGGAGTGAGCACCCCATGATTCCCGGCGAATACCAGATTGCCGACGGCGAGATCGAGCTCAATGCCGGTCGCCGCACCCTGACCCTATCCGTGGCCAACAGTGGTGACCGGCCGATTCAGGCCGGCTCGCACTACCACTTCTTCGAGACCAACGATGCGCTGATCTTCGATCGCGCCGCCGCACGCGGCATGCGCCTGAATATTCCGGCCGGCACTGCGGTGCGCTTCGAACCCGGGCAGAGCCGTGATGTGGAGCTGGTCGAGCTGAGCGGTGCGCGCCGGGTGTTCGGCTTCGCCGGCCGAGTAATGGGCGACCTGGATTGAGGTGACTCTTGTAGGAGCGGCTTTAGCCGCGATAACTATCTCGCGGCTAAAGCCGCTCCTACAGAAGAACCACAGCGCCTAATCCCCTGACAGACAGAAAAATACGCGCCAGCCTTCGCGCCACAAGGGAAGCGAATATGAAAATCAGCAGACAAGCCTATGCCGACATGTTCGGTCCCACCGTCGGCGACAAGGTGCGCCTGGCCGATACCGACCTGTGGATCGAAGTCGAAAAGGACTTCACCACCTACGGTGAAGAAGTGAAATTCGGCGGCGGCAAGGTGATCCGCGACGGCATGGGCCAAGGTCAGCTGTGCGCCGCCGACGTGGTCGACACCCTGATCACCAACGCGCTGATCATCGACCACTGGGGCATCGTCAAGGCCGACGTCGGCCTCAAGGACGGACGCATCGCCGCCATCGGCAAGGCCGGCAACCCGGATATCCAGCCGGACGTGACCATCGCCATCGGTGCCGGCACCGAGGTGATCGCCGGCGAGGGCATGATCCTCACCGCGGGTGGCATCGACACCCACATCCACTTCATCTGCCCGCAACAGATCGAAGAGGCGCTGATGAGCGGCGTCACCACCATGATCGGCGGCGGCACCGGCCCGGCCACCGGCACCAACGCCACCACCTGCACATCCGGCTCGTGGCATATGGCGCGCATGCTGCAGGCCGCCGATGCCTTCCCGATGAACCTGGGCTTCACTGGCAAGGGCAACGCCTCGCTGCCGGAGCCCTTGATCGAGCAGGTCAAGGCCGGCGCCATCGGACTCAAGCTGCACGAGGACTGGGGCACCACCCCGGCGGCCATCGACAACTGCCTGAGCGTGGCCGACGAATACGACGTGCAGGTGGCGATCCACACCGACACCCTGAACGAGTCCGGCTTCGTCGAGACCACCCTCGGCGCGTTCAAGGGCCGCACCATCCACACCTACCACACCGAGGGTGCCGGCGGCGGCCACGCGCCGGATATCATCAAGGCCTGCGGCTTCCCCAACGTGCTGCCGTCCTCGACCAACCCGACCCGGCCGTTCACCAAGAACACCATCGACGAGCACCTGGACATGCTCATGGTCTGCCATCACCTCGACCCGAGCATCGCCGAGGACGTGGCCTTTGCCGAGAGCCGCATCCGCCGCGAAACCATTGCGGCAGAGGACATCCTCCACGACCTGGGCGCGTTTTCCATGATCAGCTCCGACAGCCAGGCCATGGGCCGCGTCGGCGAGGTAATCACGCGCACCTGGCAGACCGCCGACAAGATGAAGCAGCAGCGCGGCCCGCTGCCCGAGGACGCCCCCGGCAACGACAACTTCCGCGCCAAGCGCTATATCGCCAAATACACCATCAACCCGGCCATCACCCACGGCATCAGCCACGAGGTGGGCTCGATCGAAGTGGGCAAGTGGGCGGATCTGGTGCTCTGGCGCCCGGCCTTCTTCGGCGTGAAGCCGACGCTGATCCTCAAGGGCGGCGCCATTGCCGCCAGCCTGATGGGCGACGCCAACGCCTCGATCCCGACGCCGCAGCCGGTGCACTACCGGCCGATGTTCGCCAGTTACGCCGGCAGCCGGCATGCCACCAGCATCACCTTCATCAGCCAGGCGGCGTTCGACGCCGGCGTGCCCGAGCAGCTTGGGCTGAAGAAGAAGATCGGCGTAGTCAAAGGCTGCCGCGAAGTGCAGAAGAACGACCTGATCCACAACGGCTACCTGCCGAACATCGAGGTCGACCCACAGAACTATCAGGTCAAGGCCGATGGCCAGTTGCTCTGGTGCGAGCCAGCCGAAGTGCTACCGATGGCGCAGCGTTATTTTCTGTTCTGATGAAAGAGCCGGGCGTTACGCCCGGCTCTCGCTTGTCTGTCAGGACGCCTGTTTCATCTCGTCGTAGGCGCTGAGATAGTCGCCCGCCAGTTGCTGCTTTTCCTTGTCGCGTAGCAGCTTGCCGGCCATCTGGAAGAAAGTGTGTTCTTCTTCCTTGAGGTGATGCTCGACCTTTTCTGCCAGCGCCTTGGCTTGCGCCAGCCAGCTGGGGCTGCTGGGGTCGGTTTCCTCCAGGCCCTCAACCATTTCGTCCATCTCGTGATGCTCGGCGATGGCGTGGCGTGACAGATCGACGCCCGCATCTTGCTGCATCAGGGGGATGTAGAAATGGCGCTCCTCGGCCACCGAATGCACGGCCAGCTCGTGCTTGAGCTGAGAAAACAAGGCGTGGCGCTCGGCGCTGTCGCCCTGGGTGGCGATCAGTTTTTGCGCCAGTTCGCGCTGGATGTCGTGGCTGATGCGTAAGGCTTCGAAAATCGTCATGCAGGCACCTCTTCCTGAGTCGCGGTAGTAGTAGCACTAGACCATCAGGACTCGTAGAGGTGCCGTATCGCTTGTTCAACGCAACTGGCTGTCCTTGCTGCCCCGGCGGTTATAACCGCTATAGGCGGCGTTTTCCCGGTCGTGCTCGGCCTGGCACTTGACGCACAGGCGCACACCGGGAATGGCCTGGCGACGGGCCTCGGGAATGGGCGCATCGCATTCTTCGCAGTGACGCAGGCTCTCGCCTTTCGGCAGCTGGCTACGGGCACGCGAGACGGCGTCCTCGATGCTGCTGTCGATCTGTTCCTGAACTGCGTCGTCGCTTGCCCAACCACCTGCCATGCTCCACCTCCTCGCGTTCCCTGGACAGATATGCGCCCGGGAGACGCGAAGTGCAAGTGCAGCCTGTCGCTACTCGCGGACTTCCATGAACTCCTTGGCCCAGCGGATGTAATCCTCGGGCATGGTGTACTTGTGGGTCAGCTCGGTGGCGTTGAGGTCGCATTGCTGCGCGCCGCGCTGTTCGCGCAGGCAATCGTAGGTGGCCTTGATCGCGGCGAAGTAGGCGGCGTGGCCGTTGACCACGATGCGTACGCCGAGCCGGGCCAGACGCTGGTTGTCGCGCAGCTCGGGGTTACCGTAGGTGACCAGCATCAGCGGCACCTTTAGGCCCGAGGCGATCTGCTCCAGATGGGCAAAATCCTTGACCCCGACCAGGCAGATGCCGTCGGCGCCAGCCGCCTCGTAGGCGCGGGTGCGACGGATCACTTCGTCCACCTCCAGCACACCGGCATGGGTGCGGGCGATGATCGCCAGCTCGGGGTCGACGCGTGCTTCCAGCGCCGCGAGGATCTTGCCGACGCCCTCCTCGATGGAGATCAGATCGGTGGATTTGCGGCCGAACTGGGCCGGCAGCAGCGTATCCTCGATGGTCAGCGCGGCAACGCCGGCACGCTCCAGCTCGACCACGGTACGCATCACGTTGAGCGCGTTGCCATAGCCATGGTCGGCGTCGGCGATCACCGGCAAACGCGAGACACGGCCGATGCGCGTGGCCTGCTCGACGAATTCGCTGAGGGTGATCAGGGCGAAGTCCGGCGCGCCGAGCACCTGCAGAGAGGCGACGGAGCCGCCAAGGATACCGACCTCGAAGTCGAGATCGGCGGCGATGCGGGCGGACATGGGATCGAAGACCGAAGCGGTGTGATAGCAGCGGTCGGACGCCAGCAGGGCACGAAAGGCGCTGCGTAGCTCATGGTGGGATGCACGTTGCAGGATGGGCATGGGGCGTATTCCAAAGTCGGTTGAATCGCTTTTTTCTCGTTTTAGTAATGGCGTAGACGTGACCAATGCTAGCGCAAGGCACTTGCTGCCAGCTTTCAGACGGCTCGCCGTGGTCAATGACCAGCAATTTATCGGCCAGCCAGCTCCGCGGGCAGCGAGGGAAAGAAGCCGCCGCAGGTCAGCAGGCCGTATGCCATCCAGATGGCAACGGCCAGATAGAACAGCCGTGGCGCCCAGCTCGCCAGCATCTGCTGGCTCGCGGCCAGCTGCTGCGCCTGCAGGCGGGCGAAACGCAGCAATGCCTCGTCCGGGCGGCCGGTCGCTTCACCGGTATTAAGCACGCCGATCAGCATGGCTTTGCCGGGAAAGTTCAGCGCATCGAAGGCACGCACCAGCGACTGCCCGGCGGCGACTCGCGGCGCCAGGCTGGCGAAATCCCGCCGTAGCCTTATGCTGCTCACCGTATTACAGGCGCGTGGCAAGGCGTCGAGCACGGGCATGCCGGCCTCCAGCAACAGCCCAAGGCTATCGCAGAAATTTCGCAGGTCGGCGCGGCGCTGCAGGCCGCCGAGCACTGGCAGGGCCAGTAGCAGATCGTCGATAGAGCCCGATTGATCGGCTCGCCGCTGCTGCCAGCGGCGCCACAGTGCTCGAGCACCAAGCAGCAATATCGATAGCCACAATACGGGTAGCAGCACGGCCGCGAGGTAGCCGGCGACACTCAGGTTTCCAGCGACCAAGGCGGGCAAGGGTTTGACCGCCAGCGCCAGCATCAACACGCCGGCGGGCAGCAGCAAACGTGAGACGAGTTCGGCGGCGTGGCGTGCCTGCTCCTCGTAGCGCTGTGCCAGTTGCTCGTAAGTATGCGCCAGCGCACCGGCTTCCTGCGCGGCGCGCACCAGGGCGCTTTCCAATGGCGTGAACACGCCAGTCAACTGGCCGGAACTCGCCAGGTCGCGCCCACCGCCGACCATCTGCCGCAAGCGCTTCACGGCGGCCTCATGGCGCGCGCCGAGACTCAAGCTGGCCAGCGCTCGATCGATGGGCACGCCCGCCCGTTCCATCGCCCCCAGGTGAGCGAACAATCCGGCGCGGCTGCGTAGATCGAGAGTGACATTGGGACGCGACATGATCGGGCTCGGTGAATTGCAGCGTTCAGGTTAACCAGTCGCCAGGCGAGCCGCTACGGTTCCATCGGCGGCATCGTTGCGTGCGGCAGCCAGCGCCTGAGAATGGCTTCGAGGCTGCCGTCCTCGTGCATCTGCTGCAAAGCCCGCTGCCAGCGCAGCACACGCACCACCGAGGTTTGCGGGGAAAAGGCGATGTAATAGGCCGAGCGCATGAACGGCACGTGCGCGGTGACGTCCTGTGGCTTGAGCTCGACGGCGGCGAGCTCGCCAGCCAGGGTCAGGTCCTCGGTGGCGATCAGCTTGACCCGGCCATGCTTGAGCAGGGTCATCATATGCTTCGAACTGGGCACGCCGTAGAGGTTGTCAAAACCCCTGGCGCTCAGGATCTCGAAGGTGTACCACTGCTTGGGCAGTGCCAGCGGCCCACTGGCTGCAGCCTGCTGCAGCGTGTCGATGACGAGGTGGTGGGATTTCAGCGAGTAGAAGCTGGTGGTGCCGACCACGATGGGGCCGACCCAGTGGAATCTGTCCTCACGCTCGGGCGTACGCACGGTGGAAAACAGCGCGATGTCTTCGTCCTGCTGGGCGAGATGCAGGGCACGCGTCCAGGGCATCAGCTCGATCCGCCCGCTATCACCGGTGCGCGCCAGCAAGGCTCGAACTACCTCGACGGAAAAACCGCTGGGCTCGTTTTCACGCATGAAGCTCATCGGCGGTGCATCCTCGGTGAGCAGGCGCAGCTGCGCTGCCGCTGGCGCACATAGCACCACCAGCACGACACACAACCATCGATGCAAGCGCTTGCCCATCAGGCCCCCTCCCGCTTGCAGCCTAGCAAGCCGCGTTGCGCCACGCAGCAGCTTCACTCGGCGCGAAGCAAATCGGCCAACGCTCGCTCGTCGGCGCCTGGAAACCAGTGCCTGTAGATACGCGCCAGGCTGCCATCATTGCGCATGTCCTGAAGGGCCCGCTGCCAACGGGCGACACGAGCGGCATCGGTCTGCAGGGAGAAGGCGATATAGGAATCGTTGGGCATCAGGTCGAACTGTTCCTGCAACTGCTCGGCATTCATACCCTGTTCAGCGAGCATGCCATCGAGGGTCAGAGTGTTGGCCAGCAACAACTTGACCCGGCCATGGCGAAACATGCGCAGCATGTCCTGCGGGGTCGGCACGCCGTAGAGGTTATCCAGATTCTGCTGGCGAAGCACTTCGTAGCTGTACCACTGCTTGGGCACGGCGAGGGTACCGAGTTGGCGCACATCATCGAGGCTGGTGACCCGCAACCCGGCATCCTTGTGCGTGTAGAACCGCGTGTAGCCCCGCGCGATCGGCCCGACCCACTGGAACTCGGCTTCACGCTGCGCCGTGCGCACGGTGGAAAACAGCACGGTGTCGGCCTGATGACGAGCCTGGTGATAGCCGCGCGTCCAGGGCACCAGTTCGATGCGCGCGGTTTTGCCGGTACGGCGGATAAGCGCCTCGACCACCTCCACTGCCATGCCGCTGGGCTTGCCGTCCTGCAGATAGCTGAACGGTCGATAGTCTTCGGTGTACAGCCGCAACTCGGCAGCCGACAGATGAGCGCCAAGACTGCAAAGGAGCAACAGCAGGGCAACCGGGTACTTCAGGTTCATACGTCATACCGTCAAGGGCCGCCCTACAGCGAATTCAGGGCGGCCGACGCAGGATCATAAACGCCTAGCGCATCCATCACCAAGGCTGCGCTGGCGCGGCGGTCTCGGCCAGATCCCTGGCGGTCATCACCCTCGGTTCGAGCAGCAGTTGCAATCGCGTAATGGCCCGCTCGCCGCTCAGGGCGCGCTGCACCAGGCGCACCGCATGGTCACCCATGGCTTGTGGCTGTTGCAGCAACAGGGCCTGAATCTGCCCCTCACGCAATGCACCGAACAGCGGCTCGCCACCGTCAAAACCAACGAAGTCTACCTGTCCGGCCTTGCCCAACTGGCGCAAGGCCGCCAGGGTGGCGCGGCTGCCACTGCCATTGGGGCTGAACAGGCCGTCGAGTCTGGGCAATTGCTCACTCAGGGCCTCGACGATGCGCTGGCGGTCATCGCCCAGGTACGTATCGAATACCACCTGCAGCCCCGCCGATTGCGCTGCGAGCAGAAAACCGCGCTCGCGTTCCTCGGTCGATTGCAGACCCGGGCGCAAGCGCAACACGCCGACCCGGCCACCGCGCCCGAGACGTTCGGCCAACTGCTGCCCGGCCAACTGGCCGGCAAGGAAATTGTCGGTCGCCACCAGCGCATAGGCGCCCTCACCGGCGACACTGCGGTCGACGTAGACGGTAGGAATACCCTCGGCGCGCAGGGCCACGATACGGGCGTCGATGGCATCTCCGGCCGGAGCGATGATCAGCGCTTTGCAGCCATGGGCGAGGACATGATCGATCAGTTGCAGTTGCACCTCGACGCTACCCTCATGCGCGGGGCCACGGGTATAGAGTTGCAGTTGCAGATCCTCGGCGGTGCGCCTCGCCCCGGCCTCCAGCTCGGCCCAGTAGGACGAGGTGCCGGCCGGCACCAAGCCGATGCAGTCGCGCGCCCAGGACGGTGGCGCCGCCAGGCCCCAGGCGCTCAGCAGCAGGCAAATGAAGGGGATGATTCTTGGCATGTTCGACTCCAGAGCCTCGCCATCACTTTAGCAGCGCCATTGCACGGTGCTACTCCTGTCGGCAAGCTGTCGACTCATACTTTTTCACATTCAAAACCGACAGTCGGGCTAGCTCTGGCGCGCCGGGCAGGCGATCATCGGGCTTCCTACGCAGACTCCAGCTACCATGACCGCCACCACTGACAGCCGTACCCCGACGCACAAGCCCCGCCCGCTGATCGATCTGGCCATCAGCATCCTGATTCCCTCGTTCATTCTGATGAAGCTCAGTGGCGAGCACCGCCTCGGTGCCGACGGCGCGCTGCTGCTGGCCCTGGCGTTTCCCCTGGGCTGGGGCGCGTTCGAGCTGATCAAATACCGCAAATTCAATTTCATCGCCCTGCTCGGCCTGGTCAGCGTCGCGCTCACCGGCGGCATCGGCCTGTTAAAGCTCGACACCCAATGGCTGGCGGTCAAGGAAGCCCTGATCCCCGGTCTGATCGGCATCGCCGTGCTGGTCTCGACTCGCACCCGCTACCCGCTGATCCGCACCCTGCTGTTCAACAAGACCGTACTCAACGTCGACAAGATCCATGATCGCCTGGAACAGGGCGGCCACGTCGAACACTTCGAAACACGCCTGATGCGCGCGACCTACTGGCTCAGCGGCACCTTCTTCTTTTCCTCGTTCATGAACTACGTGCTGGCCAAGTGGATCGTGGTCAGCCCGGCCGGTACCGAGGCATTCAACGACGAACTCGGGCGCATGACCCTGCTCAGCTATCCGATGATCGCCATTCCCTCGATGATCATGCTGATGGCCATCTTCTACTACCTGTGGAAGACCATTCATGGCCTGACCGGGCTGAGCCTGGAAGAGATCATGGCCAACACTGGCCAGGAATCGCAGAGCTGAGCCGCGCCGACCTCCGGGTCGGCAGCTGCTGAACATGCTCGGGCTTTCCGCTTACCTGGGTCTGTTTCTTTCCGCCTTCGGCGCGGCAACGCTGTTACCCCTGCAGTCCGAAGCCGTGCTGGTGGCGTTGCTGCTGGCCGGCCAGCATCCGCTATGGGCGCTGCTGCTGGCTGCAACGCTGGGCAACGTGCTGGGCTCATGGGTCAACTGGCTGCTGGGGCGCTCGATCGAACATTACCGCGAGCGGCGCTGGTTTCCGGTCAGCCCGGTTCGGCTGCAGCAGGCGCAGGCCTGGTACGCGCGCTACGGGCGCTGGTCGTTGCTGCTCAGCTGGATGCCGGTGATCGGCGACCCACTGACATTGGTCGCCGGGGTGATGCGCGAGCGCCTGTGGGTATTCCTGCTCATCGTCACCCTGGCCAAAGCCAGCCGCTACGCGGTGCTGGCGGGGCTGACCCTGGCCTGGATATGAACGTATCGGGACAATCGCTGACACAACTACTAAGGGGCGCCTGCATGCCTGCCAGTTGATGACTGGCGGCGGCTCCCTGATACTGCGCAGCGCGCCGTGCGGGCACGATCCGCCAACGGTCGGCCAGCCGGTGAACAGGCGCCTCGTCAGAGGCATGCGGCCCCACAACTCCGGGGCTTGATGAGCGAGGAATAGCGGTGTCTGTCGTAGAAGCCAAACCCAAACTGAAGCGCAGCGACCTGATCTGGACGCTGATCGGGCTCGGTGCCGTGGTGCTGTCTGGCTTCCTGCTCTACCGCGAACTGCGCAATATTTCCTTCGACGAGATCAAGGGCAGCCTCGAGGCGATCTCGCACATGAACTGGCTGCTCGCCGCAGCGGCCACCCTCGGCGCTTACTGGGCACTGGCCTGGTACGACCGCATCGCCGTCGCTCACCTGGGCAAGAAGATTCCCTGGCGCTTCATCACCCTGTGCTCCTTCACCACCTACGCACTGGCGCACAATATTGGCGCCTCGGTGTTCTCCGGGGCTGTGGTGCGTTATCGCGCCTATCGCAGCAAAGGCCTGACGCCACAGGAAATCGGCATTCTCATCGTCTTCTGCTCCTTTACCTTCGCCCTCGGCACCCTGCTCGCCAGCGGCTGCGTACTGATCGCCCAGCCCGACCTGATTCACCGGGTGGCCAATATCACGCCGCTGGTGTCGGTGGTGATCGGCAGCGTGTTGCTGAGCCTGGTCGGCCTCTACGTGCTGGGCTCGTGGCGCCAGTTCAAACCCTGGACTCTGGGCAAGCTGCACGTGGAATATCCACGCCTGCCCATCGTCAGTCGCCAGTTGCTGGCCGGCCCGCTGGAGCTGCTGTGCGCGGCGGCGATCATCTACTTCGCCCTGCCGGCCGATAATCACCCCGGCTACCTGGTGATACTCGGCGTGTTCCTCGCCTCCTTCTCCCTGGCGCTGCTGTCCCACGCGCCGGGTGGCCTGGGCGTGCTGGAAGTGACCTTCCTCGCCGCCCTGCCGGAGATACCCGCCGCCGATGTACTGGCCGCGCTGATCGTGTTCCGCATGTTCTACCTGCTGCTGCCCTTCGCCCTGTCGCTGCTGGTGGTGCTGGGCTTCGAATGGAACCAGTGGAAGGAAAAACAGCGAGGCAACAACCTACCGTCCTGACGACTCGCCGCCACCGCGGCGCTGGCATAGAATACGCGGCCATTTTTTCGGCCCTGCGTTTCCATGTCCTTCTCTACGCCTGCCCGCGCCTGCGGCATCGACTTCGGCACCTCCAACTCCACCGTCGGCTGGCTGCGCCCCGGCCAGGACAGCCTGCTGCCCCTGGAAGACGGCAAGATCACCCTGCCCTCGGTGATCTTCTTCAACACCGAGGAGCGCCGCCCGGTCTACGGCCGTCTGGCCCTGCACGAGTATCTGGAAGGCTATGAAGGGCGCCTGATGCGCTCGCTGAAAAGCCTGCTCGGCTCCAAGCTGCTGAAGAGCGAGACTACCGTACTGGGCAGCGCCCTGCCGTTCAAGGACCTGCTCGGCTTCTTCATCGGTGAGTTGAAGAAACGTGCCGAGAGCCAGGCCGATCACGCCTTCGAGGAAGTGGTGCTGGGCCGCCCGGTGTTCTTCGTCGACGACGACCCGGCCGCCGACCAGGAGGCACAGAACACCCTGGTGGCCGTGGCGCACAAGCTCGGTTTCAAGGAGGTGTCCTTCCAGTACGAGCCCATCGCCGCGGCCTTCGACTACGAGTCGAGCCTGGAGCGCGAGGAGCTGGTGCTGATCGTCGACATCGGTGGCGGTACTTCGGACTTCTCCCTGGTGCGCCTGGCGCCTGAGCGTCACCACCTGGCCGAGCGCCAGGGCGACATTCTCGCCACCGGCGGCGTGCACATCGGCGGTACCGACTTCGACAAGCAGTTGTCGCTGGCCGGCGTGATGCCGCTGTTCGGCTATGGCAGCCGGATGAAGAGCGACGCCTTCATGCCCACCAGCTACCACCTCAACCTGGCCACCTGGCACACCATCAACGCGCTGTACGCGCAGAAGACCCAGTTGGCCCTGCAGAACATGCGCTACGACATCGTCGACGCGACCGGCATCGACCGCCTCTTCGGTCTGATCGAACAACGCGCCGGGCACTGGCTGGCGATGCAGGTGGAAGAGAGCAAGATCGCCCTCAGCGAACAGGACGCGCGCCCCATCGACCTGTCGCGCGTCGAGCCGGGCCTGGTCGCCGAACTGACCCGCCCCTTGTTCGAGAACGCCATCGAGCCGCTGCTCGAACGCATTCGCGCCAGCCTCACACAGTTGCTGGCCGATGCCGGCGTCGCGGCAGATCAGGTCGATACGCTGTTCTTCACCGGCGGTTCCAGTGGCGTGCCGGCGCTGCGCCAGAGCGTGGCAGCGATGCTGCCCAACGCGCGTAGCGTGGAGGGTAATACCTTCGGCAGCATCGGCAGTGGCCTGGCCATCGAGGCGAAGAAACGCTACGGCTGAGACTGGCGCCATTCTGTTTCCAAATGTGCCGGTGCGCCCCGGCGCCGGTCTCAGCGTCTAGGTTTACCCGGTGTTCAATCAGCCCACCGGGTGATCGCCATGCTGAAGAAACTGCTGCTCGTTGCCACCGCCCTCGGCCTGCTGCTGGCCGGCTCCCTCGCCCAGGCCCACCATGGTTGGAGCTCCTACGACTCGGATCAGCCACTGACCCTGGAGGTGCCGCTGCAGAGCGTCAGCTACCGCAACCCTCACGCCGACGTGAGCATCGAGCATGACGGGCGCACCTGGCAGGTGATCCTCGCCCCGATCAGCCGCCTGCAGGCGCGCGGTCTGCCGGAAGCCGACCTGACGGAGGGCAAGACCGTGACCATAGTCGGCTACCCACGCAAGGACGGCACCCCGGAGATTCGCGCCGAACGCATCATCGTCGACGGTCGCACCATCGAACTCAGGTAGATGGACAGCCTGATCGCCTGGGCGGCCTGGCTCGAAGCCTCGGCACTGGGCGCGCAGATGCGCAGCTCGACGCTGCTCTATCCTGCGCTGAACCTGCTGCACCTGCTGGGCCTGGTTCTGCTGCTGGGGCCGATGCTGCTGCTTGATGCGCGTCTGCTTGGCGCCGGCCGCGCTTTCTCACTGCCTGCCGTGTCGCGGACGCTGACGCCGCTGGCAGTGCTGGGTCTGGTTCTGTTGCTAGGCAGCGGCTTCTGCCTGTTCGCCGCCGACGCCGGGCCACTGACCGTTGACCAGCTACTGCAGCTCAAGCTGCTGCTGATCGCCCTGGCCATCGGCAACGCCCTGTTGTTTCGCCAGCTGTGGAGTGCACGGCTGAGCGACTGGGACCTGCACGCACCGCTACTCGGCCGGGTACAGGCGGCGCTGTCGCTGCTGCTCAGGCTGCTGGCGATGAGCCTCGGCCGCCTGCTGGCCTACTTCTAGCGCAGCGCGCCTTGCCGCGACAGGCCGCTGAAAAACCACTGCATCGGCAAGACCGGGGTGAAAACGACCTGTTATCCTGCGCGCCTTCGCCCTCGTTACAGGAATGCCCCGATGCAAGCCCAGCTGGAAGAACTGATCGCCAAGATAAGCTCCGGCTGCCTGGCCGAAGACGAGATCGCGCGTATCGCCGATGAGGCGGCGCAGGCCTATGCCGACCCGGCCGCGTTCCTAGCCGCCAACCCGGACGTCAACTACGACGACGAGTTCCCCATCCCGCTGGGCGAATGGGTGGTGGTCGGCAGCCTGCCGGAGACGGTGCTGTTTCAGGCCGACAGCTATGAAGAGCTGTTCCAGCGCATCACCGAATCCTTCGGCCCGCAAGTGCAGTTCGTACTGAAGGCCAAGCAACTGGCCAAGACCGAACCGCTCAAGGCGCTCAACCGCATCCAGGTGCAGCTCTCGGCGCTGTCACCGGAAACCGGCGGCTACGTACTGGTGGATTTCAGCGAACCGCTGGACGACGAGTTGCAGGCGGTGCTGGTGTACGCCAGCGATCTGCCGCGGGTGATGGAGCTGGCGGTGGAAGTGGGCATCTACGCCGCCCCGGCGCTTGAAGCCTTGCAGGCGGAGCACGCCGAAGAATAGGACGCGGCTTGCCCTCTCCCCAACCCTCTCCCATAAATGGGAGAGGGGGCTGACCACCTATCCCGTAACGCTTTTGCCCCTTGGAGTCACCATGCGCCCGATCCGCCTCGCCCTGTTGTTCAGCCCTTTGCTGCTCGCTGCCTGTGGCGGTCCGGAAACGGCTACCACCGCCACCCTGCAGGCACAGGACGCGGCGCAGAAACAGCAGCAGATGGCGCAGCTCAAGCAGCAGATTGAGCAGGTCAACCAGCAGGCCCAGCAGCGTCTGCAAGAACAGCTGGACGCCGCCGGGCAGTAAACGCCCGCCCCGTAGGCCGGACGCAATCCGGGGCAGCAGGCCAAATGTCCCCGGCTTGCATCCGGGCTACAACATCCCGCGCAGCGCTTCTTCGAACAATGCGCTGTACTGCATAGCGCTGAAGGAGATGGGGTTGGTGCCGGCTGACGGGTCCACTTCAGCCATGCGCCCGACCTGCTCGATGCGTGCATCGTCGATGCCGATCTCGCTCAGACTATGGGGGATGCCCACCTCGCTGCGCAGCGCCAGCACCCAATCGAGCACCGCATTGAAGCCGCTGCCAGGCAGCGCCAGATAGCGCGCCATCTTTTCCATCTGCGGCTCGATGGCGCCACGGTTAGCCACCAACACGTAGGGCATCAGCACCGCATTGAGCAGGCCGTGGTGGGCGTCATACAGCGCGCCCAGCGGGTGCGCCAGCGCGTGCATCGCACCGAGGCCGCGCTGGAATGCGGTAGCGCCCATGCTCGAGGCCACCAGCATCTGCAGCCGCGCCTCGACATCCGCACCCTGAGCGACCGCGCGCGGCAGGTACTGCTGCACCAGGCGCATACCTTCCAGGGCGATGCCCTCGGCCATGGGGTGAAACAACGGCGAGCAGAACGCCTCCAGGCTGTGCGACAGCGCGTCCATACCGGTGGCGGCGGTGATCTTCGCCGGCAGGCCGACGGTCAGTTCCGGGTCGAGGATCACCAGCGCAGGCAGCATCCGCGCATGGAAGATGATGCGTTTGACATGCGCCGCGTCATCGGTGATCACCGAGGCGCGACCGACTTCCGAGCCGGTGCCGGCGGTGGTCGGCACCGCCACCACCGGAGCCATGCCGGCTGCATTGACCCGGCTGGCGTTGTCGCCGACGTCCTCGAAATCCCACAGCGGCCGATCCTGGCCGACCATCAGGGCGATGGCCTTGCCGGCATCCAGCGCCGAGCCGCCACCGAAGGCAATCACGCCGTCATGCCCGCCCGCCTTAAATGCGGCGACACCGTCCGTCACGTTGGCGCCGGTGGGGTTGCCCTTGATCGCCGAGAACAGCCCGGCATTCAGCCCGGCATCGCGGCACTGGCGCAGCGCCGCGTCGATCATCGGCAGCGCGGCCAGACCGGGGTCGGTACACAGCAGCGGCGCACGCATACCAAGTTGACGGCAGCCCTCGGCCAGCTCGCTGATGCGGCCGACGCCGACGCGCATCGAGGTCGGGTAATTCCAGTTCATGCGGTACTGATCGAAAATCATGGCGCGACCTCACAACTGAGTCTTGAAGTGAAAGGATTTCGGCCGGGTCAGTTGCTCGTAGCCGACCCGCGACAAGGTGCAGCCGCGTCCCGAGTGCTTCACGCCGGTCCAGGCCAGGCCGGGATCGAGGTAGTCGCAGCGGTTGAGAAACACCGTGCCGGCCTCCACCCGATCAGCCAGGGCCATGGCGGCATCTACATCACGGCTGAAGATCGCCGCGGTCAGGCCAAACTCGCTGTCGTTCATCAGCGCCAGCGCTTCCTCGTCGCTGGCAACCTTCTGAATGCCCACCACGGGGCCGAAGGATTCCTCGGTCATCACGCGCATTTCATGGCTGACGTTGGTCAGCACCTGCGGCGCCAGGTAGGGCGTGCCCGGCGCATCCTGGGGAAATTCGGCCGGGTCGATATGCGCCTTGGCGCCCTGCTCGACCGCCTCAGCGATCTGAGCACGGACGAAGTCGGCGGCATCGCTGCGCACCACGGGGCCCAAGGTGGTTTCGGGATCGTCCGAACGCCCCAACTTGTACTGGCGCACCAGCGCCACGGCACGCTCGACGAACTCGTCGTACAGCGACTCGTGCACGTAGATGCGCTCGATCCCGCAGCAGGATTGCCCGGAATTGAAAAAGGCACCGTCGATGGCGGTTTCCACCGCATGCTGCAGATCGGCATCGGCGCGGACGTAGGCCGGGTCCTTGCCGCCCAGCTCCAGCCCGACGCTGATGAAACGTCCGGCCGCCGCACGCTCGACCATCGCGCCCCCGGGCACCGAACCGGTGAAAGCGACGTGGTCGATGCTCGGCGAACGAATCAAGGCCTCGGTCTCACCATGGCTCAGGTGCAGGTACTGGAATACGCCTTCGGGCAGGCCGGCCTCGGTGAAGGCCTCCACCATGCGTTCGGCGCACAACGGTGTCTGCGCCGAATGCTTGAGCAATACCACATTGCCCGCCAGCAGGGCCGGCATCACTGCGTTGACGGCAGTCAGATAGGGGTAGTTCCAGGGGGCGATGATCAGCGCCAGGCCGAGTGGTTCACGGCGAATGAAGCGGGTGAAACCGGCCTTGTCCGGCAGGCGCATATCGGCCAGCGAGCCCTCGGCGATATCAGCCATATGGCTGGCACGTTCGACGAAACCACGGATCTCGCCGGCGGCGTAGCGGATCGGCCGCCCCATCATCCAGCACAGCTCCTCGGCCAGCTGCGCCTCACGTGCGGCGAAGACTTCGATGGCGCGTCGGCCGATGGCGATGCGTTCACGCAACGGCGTCTGCTTCCAGGCCTGCTGCGCCAGCTCGGCCTTGGCCAAAGCGACCAGCACCTCGGGATTGGAGGCCAGATGACGCTCGACGTAGACCGAGCCATCAATGGGGGAAATGCATTGCAGTTTGCTCATTAGGTGCTCCGTAAGAGGAATCGCGATCCACGTGGTGGATCGCGTACCGCGCTCAGCCCCCTCGCCCCTCCGGGGAGAGGGTTGGAGAGAAGGGGAGCGCTCAGATGATTTCGAAGTAGCGATCCAGCTCCCAGTCGCTGACGTGGCGGCGGTATTCGCGCTCCTCCCATTCGCGGCTGGCGGCGAAGTGCTCGACGAAGGCATCGCCGAACAACTCGCGTGCAGCCTGCGAAGCCTTCAGGCGTTGCGCGGCGTCCCACAGGGTGCGCGGCAGCGCCAGCTCCTCGGGATGCTTGACCGCATAGGCGTTGCCGCTGACCGGGTCGGTCGGCTCCCACTCCTGCATGATTCCGTACAGGCCTGAGCCGATGGCCACCGACAGGGCCAGGAACGGGTTGCCGTCGGCGGCGCCAAGGCGATATTCCTGGCGCTGCGACTTGTCGCTGCCGGGAATCACGCGCAGCGCTGCGGTGCGGTTCTCCACGCCCCAGGTCGCATCGGTAGGCGCCCAGAAACCGGGAATCAGGCGCCGGTAGCTGTTCAGGGTCGGCGCCACCATGCACAGGAACTCCGGCATCAGACGCTGCTGGCCGGCGAGGAAATGTCGCTGCAGCTTGCTCATGTTGTGCGCCTGATCGGGGTCGTAGAACGCCGACTTGTCCGTCTTGCGGTCACGCAGCGACACATGGATGTGCCCGCTCTGCCCCGGATACTTGCCCGACCACTTGGCCATGAAGGTGGCCATCAGGCCGTTGCGCTGGGCCAGTACCTTCATGAAGGTCTTGAACAGCGCGCCCTTGTCCGCCGCCGCCTCGGCGCGATCAACGGCAATCGCTGCCTCGAGCACCCCTGGCCCGGTCTCGGTGTGCAGGCCTTCGATGGGGAAATCCATCTCTTCGCCCATCGCCAGTATCTGGTGGTAGAGCTCGGCATGCACCGAGTTGCGGATCATCGAGTAGCCGAACCAGTCCGGGGTGAACGGTTTGAGGTCGCGAAAACCCTTGGCCCGCGCCGAGTCCGGCGTTTCGTCGAACATGAAGAACTCGTACTCCAGCGCGGCATAGGGCTCGAAACCCATGGCCTGGCAGCGCTGGATCACCCGGCGCAGCGTGCCGCGCGGGCACACCGCCTCGGCCTGCTGATCGAACTCGGCGAGAAACAGCAGCATGCCGTTCTCGAAGGGAATCTCGCGGCAGCTGTGCGGCAGGATGCGTACCGGTGCGTCCGGGTAGCCGCTGTGCCAGCCGGTGTACTGGGTGTTGTCGTAGAGCTGATCCTTCACATCCCAGCCGAGCACCACATCGCAAAAGGCGAAGCCGTGCTCCAGGGCCGAAAAGAACTTGCTGCGGCTCATGTACTTGCCGCGCATCACCCCATCGTTGTCGAACAGACCGACCTTCACGTGGCTCAGGCCACGCTCCTCGACGATGCGCCGCGCATCGCCCAGGGTCTTTACATCCCGTGGTTTGAACATGCTAACCCCTGTGTCTTGTTGTTATGGCAAGCGGGTCAAGCTCAGGGCTGGGCATCGATGATCGGCCAGGCAAGGCCGACAATGCACGAGCGCAGCACGACGCTTGGTATAGCGTCCGTTTCAGGCTCATAGAGTGTGGTACAGGATTGCCGGGATGGCAGGCGAACGCAGGGAAAAATCTGCCTGGCGCGATGCCGAGCTATATAGAACCGCGCCCGTACCGCTCGGTACGGGCGCTCTGGCTCACTCAATGACATCAACCGCGATAAGGCGCTCCGGCCTTGGCCATCAGCGCGTTGTACTTCTTGAAGATGTCCACCACCTTGGCGCAGCGCGGGCTGGTCTTGGCGATTTCGTCCCAGAACTTCTGCGCCTCGGCTTCCACCGTGGCCCATTCCTCGGCAGGGATCGAGGTCAGCTCCAGCTTGCCGCCCTCCACGCGCAACTGCGCCTCGCCGCCCCAGTACCAGTGCTGGCGGTAGTAGTTGGAACTGTCCATGCACAGCTTGAATAGGGTCTTGAGATGCTCGGGCACCTCGGCCCATTTATCCGAGTTGGCGAAGTAGGAACCGCACCAGGCGCCGGAGATGTTGTTGGTGAGGAAGTACTTGGTGACGTTGGCCCAGCCGACGGTGTAGTCCTCGGTGATGCCGGACCAGGCGATACCGTCCAGCTCGCCGGTCTGGATCGCCACCTCGACGTCTTCCCAGGGCAGGGTCACCGGGATCACGCCGAAGCGCGAGAGGAACTTGCCGGCAGTGGGGAAGGTGAAGATGCGCTTGCCCTTGAGGTCATCGAGCTTCCTGATCGGCTCGACAGTGGCGAAGTGGCAAGGGTCCCAGGCGCCGGCGCCGAGCCAGGTCACGCCCTTGACCTCGCCATAGGCCTCGGCCCAGATTTCGTTGAGGCCGTACTGCTCGAACAGTACCGGCACGTCGAGGCTGTAGCGGGTGGCGAAGGGGAAGTAGCCGCCGAATACCGAGACGTCCACCGGCGCGGCAATCGAGTCGTCGTCGCTCTGCACCGCGTCGATGGTGCCGCGCTGCATGGCGCGGAACAGCTCGCCAGTGGGCACCAATTGATCAGCGAAGTACAACTTGATCTCCATCTGGCCGTTGGCCGCCTTGTTGAAGGCGTCGATCGAGGGTTTGATCACGTGCTCGGCCAGCGCCGCACCGGCGTAGGTCTGCAGGCGCCAGGTGATCTTCTTCGGCTCGGCGGCGTAGATATGCGCCGAGCCGAGGGCGGCGGTGCCGACCGCGGCGGTTTTCAGGAAATCGCGTCTCGTACTCATGCTGGTCTCTCCAATAGTGTCGATGCAGATGCAATACAACCGCTCATTGCCGCCGCGTGCACCGCGGCGGCCTTGCCAGTGGCCGGCGGGTGCCGGCTCGACTGTTGGCGCGCCAGGCACGCCGATTTCCGTGAATCAACCGCCGTAATGCAGTTGCGGCAACCACAGCGCCAGCTGCGGGAAAACCATGACCAGAGTCAGCGCCAGGGCCATGATGATGACGAAGGGGATGACCGAGACGTAGATGTCGCGCAGGGTCACTTCGGGCGGTGCCATCGCCCGCATGAGGAACAGGTTGTAGCCGAACGGCGGCGTCATGTAGGCGATCTGGCAGGTGATGGTGTAGAGCACGCCGTACCAGACCAGATCGAAGCCCAGGGCGCCGACCAGCGGGATGTACAGCGGCGCGACGATCACCAGCATGGCGGTGTCATCGAGGAACATGCCCATCAGGATGAACGACAGCTGCATGATGATCAGAATCTGCCAGGGCCCCAGGTGCAGGCTGTCGACAAAAAAGTTCTCGATGGCCCTGACCGCGCCGAGGCCGTCGAATACGGCGCCGAAGCACAGCGCCGCAAGGATGATCCACATGAACATGCAGCTGATGGCGAGCGTCTTGCGCAGCGTCTCCTCCATCACCTTGCCGGTCAGTCGCCGCTTGAACAGCGCCGCCAGGGTCGCCGCCGCTGCGCCGACTGCCGAGCTTTCCACCAGGCTGGTGTAACCCATCAGGAACAGGCCGGTCATCGACAGGAAGATGAACACCGGCACCAGCCCGGCGCTGAGCAGGCGCAGCTTCTCCTGCAGACTGATCTGCTCGCGCTCGGCCGCAGACAGCGCCGGGCCGAGCTGCGGTTGCAGGCGGCAGCGGATGGCGATGTAGAGCATGAACATGCCGGCCATCATCAGGCCCGGAATTGCCCCGGCCAGCCACAGCTGGCCCACCGGCTGGCGCGCGATCATGCCGTAGAGCACCAGCACCACACTGGGCGGAATCAGAATCCCCAGCGAGCTGCCGGCCTGGATCACCCCGGTAATCATGATCTTGTCGTAGCCACGCCTGAGCAGTTCGGGCAAGGCGATGCTGGCGCCAATGGCCATGCCCGCCACGCTCAGGCCGTTCATCGCCGAGATCGCCACCATCAGGAAGATGGTGCCGATGGCCAGCCCGCCTGGCAGCGGCCCCGTCCACACGTGGAACATCTTGTACAGGTCTTCGGCGATGCCCGATTCGGAGAGCATGTAGCCCATGAACACGAACATCGGCAGGGTCAGCAGCGGGTACCACTTCATCAGTTTCATCGCCGCGCTGAAGGCCATCTCCGAACCGCCGTCGCCCCATAGCAGCAGGGCCGCGGCGGCCGCGACGAAACCGATGGCACCGAACACCCGCTTGCCGGTAAGCAACAGCAACATCATCGAGGAGAACATCAGCAACGCGATCAGCTCGTAGCTCATCACAGCGTCTCCCCACGGGCGGCGTAGAAATCCTTGAAGAAGGTGGCGATGGCCTGCAGCAGCATCAGCGCTATGCCGAAGCACATGACGATCTTGATCGGCGCCATGTAGGGCGACCAGGCCGAATAGCTGGTCTCCTTGTATTCGATGGCGTATTCGGTGGAGGAGATGCCGCCGATCAGCAGCATCACCAGATAGAAGATCAGCATGAACACGGTGATGGCATCGACCACGGCGCGGGTGCGCGGCGACCAGCGGCTGTAGGCCAGGTCCATGCGCACATGGGCGTCGAGCTGCATCGAGTAGGCGCCGCCGAGCAGGAAGTAGGCGACCATGAGAAACTGGGCGCTTTCCAGGGTCCAGATCGACGGCGTGAAGAAGCTCTTGCTGATCGAGGAATACAGCAGCACCGCCAGCATGGCGAAGATCAGGTACATGGCGAAACGCCCAACCCTCAGGTTGAATGCGTCCACGACCCGGACGAAAGCTCTAATGCCGTTGCGCATGCAGTTTCCTGCTGTTCTTGTTCGTTATCCCGTCAGCCTAGACGAAGATTCGCCAAAGCCAACCGCCCCGCCGTGCCATAGCAGGAAACGCGCCAGCCCTTGGCGGCCGGCACTTCACCGAACAAAATCAAAGGCTTGGAAAATACCGCGCTAGAGCCTCAGCGCTGCAAAAAGGCGATCAGCACTGCAACGGTGCGCTGCGCGTCCTCTTCTTGGGGCACATGGCCAAGGTCATCGAACAGCACCCGCTGGCTGCCCGCGATGTCGGCGGCGAAGCGCTCGGCATTGTCCGGAGGAATCAGTCGGTCGCGCGCGCCCCAGATGATCAGCGTGGGCAATTGCAGTTCGCCGATACGCTCGTGCAGCTCGCCGCTGGGGGCCTGAGCGAAGCGCTGGCGCAAGGCCTGCCGATTCCCCTCGCGCAACGTCAGTTGGTAGTAGCGCTCGACCAGTTCATCGTCGACTTTGTCCGGATCGCCATAAACGTTGCGCACGCTCGACTCGATCATGCTCCGCGGCAACAAGCGCCTCATCAGCGGCGCCAAGGCCGGGATGCCTGCCAGGCGAAAGCCTATCGGTACCGACTCGGCGTTGCGCGGATAGCCGGCCGCATCCACCAGCACCAGCCGCGCGCTACGTTCGGGATGGGCCAGGACAAAGCGCCAGGCCAGCTGGCCGCCGAAACTGTTGCCGACCAGCACGACACGCTTCACCTGCAGATGATCGAGCAGGGCGAGGAGAAACGCCATGTATTGCTCGACGCGGTAATCGCCATCGGCGAATGGCCCGGTGAGGCCGAAGCCGGGCAGATCCAGGCTGATCACCCGGCGCTGCGGGGCCAGTTCCTTCACCCAGCCTTCCCAGGTGTGCAGGCTGGCGGAGGTTCCGTGCAGCAGCAGGATCGGCTCGGGGTCATCGCGCCGGCCCTCGTCACGCAGGTGCACCGACATTCCAGCGATGTCGACGAAATGCGAAGGCGGTGGTGCCCAGCGTGCCTTGAGCTCGCCGACGGGACGGTCCGGCGCCCAGTTGAGGGCGACGAATCCTGCAAGGCTCAGCCCGAACACCAGCAACAGACCGAGCAACACGTGGGCGAGGCGTTTCATCGATGCAGTCCTGAACGGAGCGGAAGCCCGATGCTAGCCGGCCACCGCGAACAGGCCTATCGCCCGGAAGAGGGAATTACCAGAAAGAGCGATCAGAACCCCACCAGCAGCATCCACAACGGCAGGGAAATCGCCGCCAGCAGCGTGGACAGGGAAATCGCCGCGCTGACGCTACGGCTGTCTTCAGCCGTACGGGCAAAGGCCATAACGTTAACCCCGCTGGGGCAGGCGGCGAGCAGCACCAGCACGCTGCGCGCGGTCTCGTTGAGACCGGGAAGCTGGCCGCTGAGCCACCAGACCAGTGCCGGAAACAGCAGCAGTTTGGCCGCGGCCACACCCCAGGCCTCGGCGGTCGGACGCAAGCGATAGCGCGACAGGCTGGCGCCTAGCACGATCAGCGCGCAGGGCAAGGCGGCCTGGCCCAGCCAGCTGATCGCCCGCCACAGGCTTTCCGGTACCTGCAGCCCGGACAGGTTGAGCAGCGCCCCTAGCCCCAGGCCGATGATCATCGGATTGGCCAGGTTCTTCAGCAACGCGCGGCCGTCAACGCGTTCCTGGCTGCCGAAGGCGGCGTAAAAGCTGTGCAGGGAAAACAGCGTGAGGCTGTGAAACACCAGGATGGCGAAGACGTAGAGCAGACCGTCGTTGCCCATCAGGCTGGTGATCAGGGGAATCCCGACCAGCACGTTGTTGGAGAACGCCGCCACCAACCCCAGCGGCGTCGCCGTACCACGGCGCCAGTGCGCCAGCGCATTGACCATCGCGAACACCAGCAGCACCGGCAGGTAGTACGCCAGCAGCAATACAGGCGACAGGCCCTCGGCAAGCGATGCTTTGGCGATGCCGGCGAACAGTAGCGTCGGCATGAATAGCTTGAAGGTGATGTTGGCCAGACCGGCCGCCGACTCGGTGGTGAGCCACTGGCGCCAGCCGAGCAGATAGCCGAGAACGATCAGAGCGAAGATCGGCAAAATGGCCTGTGCGGCGAGCATGGCTGAAGCGGCCTCCTGGGACTGCTGAAGAGGACGGATCGAGCTCGACCCGCAAGGGCCGCCAAGCATACGCGTGCCGGGCGCTCAGCGCGACGCCTTGCGAAACATGCGCCGCCAGGCTTGACACTCAGCCAGAAGCACCGAGATAGAGCGTTCCGATCAAGTATTGAGGGGATCGATGTTCACTATCAGGTCAGTCAAGTTCTTATCTGCGCTCATGTCCTCAAGAATTGCCTCCGACGCCACTTATTACTCCCTACGGAGACAACGACATGAAAACTCAACTGACCCTCGCCGCCCTCGCTCTAAGCCTGATGACCACCAGCGTATTCGCCGCTCCGAGCAGCGCGCCTTTCCCTCTGGTGGGCGAAGCCAAGGACAGCCAGGTGCAACAGCAACCCCTCGCACCGCTGGCCGAGAACGGCTCGGAACGCACTCCTGGTGCCAAGCGCATCCAACTGGTCGAAGGCGGCTATGAGCGCACTCCGGGCGCCCAGCGTGTTCAACTGGCCGAAGGCGGCTATGAGCGTACCCCTGGTGCCCAGCGCGTACAGTTGGCCGAAGGCGGCTCCGATCGTCTGATCGAGCAGCGCGGCCGTACGGCTTGAGCGCTGTTGCAACACCCACAAGCCCGGCCCAAGCCGGGCTTTTTCATGCCTGTGACGGGCTCAACCGAGTCACTCACGCCATCCCGGCAGTGGGCAAACGGTAGATCCAGATGCGCCGCAGCACCGTCGCGAACTGTCCCCACAGGGTCCCGCTGTTGTAGTGCTGACCGTAACGTTCGGCGATCAGACGCACCTCACGCGCCAACTCGGCATAGCGCCGCGCCGGCAGATCCGGAAACAGGTGATGTTCGATCTGGTGGCTGAGGTTGCCGGTAAGGATATGCAGCAGCGGGCCGCCGGACAGGTTGCTCGAACCACGCAGCTGGCGCAGGTACCAGCGCCCGCGCGTCTCCCCTTCCAGCACTTCCGGCACGAACACCGCTGCCTTCTCGGTGAAGTGGCCGCAGAAGATCACCAGAAAGGTCCACAGATTGCGTAGCAGATTGGCCATCAGGTTGCCGGTCAGAACGGCCAACGCATTGACACCGAGCAGCAAGGCCAGCAGCGGAAAAACCAGATAATCCTTGACCCATTGCCTTGCCAGCTTGGCGCCGAAATGACGGGCCAGCGGCTTCACTTCGTCCTTGCTGATACGCCCCTTGATAAGCTTGTCCAGGCGCAGGTGCTGAATGGCCACGGCGTACTGGAACAGCAGCGCCTGGATCGTCACCCACAGCGGTTGCCAGCGATAGAACGGCTTCCAGCGCTGCTCGGGGAACAGGCGCACCACGCCGTAGCCGACGTCATCGTCCATGCCCAGCACGTTGGTATAGGTGTGATGCACATGGTTATGCGTATGCCGCCAGAAGTCGGCCGGCCCGACGATGTCCCATTCGTACTGGCGCCCGGAGAATTCCGGATCGTTCATCCAGTCGTACTGGCCGTGCATCACATTGTGGCCCAGCTCCATGTTCTCGAGGATCTTGCCCAGCCCCAGCAGCAGGGTGCCGAGCAGCCAGGTCGGCGGGAACCAGCCGAACATCACCAGCGCGCGGCCGCTCCAACAACAGAAACGTACGGCACTGCGTACCCGACGGATATAGCGCGCATCGCTTTCGCCAAGGTCGGCCAGCGTGCGCTGGCGCAAGGCATCCAACTCCTGGCCGAAGGCCTCGAGTTCGGCGGGGCTCAGCTCTCGATCAAGACGGGCAGTCACAGGTCGATCTCCACATCCCCATGCGGGGCACTGACACACAAGCGAATAGGTTGATTGGGCTCGGCGAACAGCTCGCCGCTGCGCAGATCGCGCACCGAGCCGGCCAGCAGCAGGCAGGTACAACTGGTGCAGATGCCCTGACGGCAGCCATGAGCCGGGCGCAACCCGGCAGCTTCGGCCTGCTCCAGCAGACTTGCGTTGCTGCTGCCAGAGACCTGCTGCCGGCTCCGGGCGAAGCTCAAGCGGACCTCGCCAGCCTCCACGTCGGCCAGCATCGGAAGTGGACTGAAGCTTTCCGATTGCAGGCTGCTCCCGCGTCCGGCGCCATGCCACCAGCCACACGCCTGCTCGACGAAACCACGCGGGCCGCAGACCCGCAGATGATCGCCCGGCAACGCGGCCAGCCGTTCGGCCGACAGACGATCACCCTCGCCACTGAAAACCCACTGCACCTGGACGTTGGCATGACGTGCCGCCAATGCCTGCAGCTCGTCGGCAAACGCCTGTTGCCCCTGGCGGCGCACCTGATGCAGCAGTGTCACCGGCGCGGAGAAGCCACGCGCCAGAGCGTCACGCAGCAGGCCGAGCAAGGGCGTGATGCCGCTGCCTGCAGCCAGGAGCAGCATAGAGCCTTGCTCCTGCGGCCAGGTGAAATCACCGAATGCCTGGCCCAGTTCAATCACCTGACCGACCGCAAGGTGGTCGAGCAGCAGATTGGACAGGCGCCCACCCGGCTGGCGTTTGATCGCGATCTCGAGGCGCCCGTCGGCGGCCACCGACGTCAGGCTGTAACTACGCCCGTGGCGGACACCGTCCTGCTCCAGATACAGCTGGACATGCTGCCCAGCCCGCCAGTTCTGCGCATTGCCATTACAACGCAGCTCCAGCGCCAGCATGTCTTCAGCCACCCAACGACGCGCCTCGACCTGGGCGAACACACGATTGAGGCGCAGCGTCGGGTGCAACTGGCGCAGGCATAGATCGACATCCGCCTCACGCAGCCAACCGCCGCCACAGAGCCGGCGCAGCGGCCGCAGGCAACCCGCAACCCAACGCGCGCCTGACAGGGAAAGTAAAGCCATCGAAAAAATCCAGTGAACACTTGTACACAAGGCTGACAGAAAGCACAGTTTTCAGTCAACAACTGTTCACCGAACGATGTCGGCTCGGTTCGACGCTGGCGCTGCGCATTTGCTAGAGTGCGGCATCGCTCAACGACCCCGATCTCGCATGACGCCACGCGCCGAACAAAAGCAGCAGACCCGCCAGGCCCTGATGGCTGCCGCCCTCACGCTGATGGAAAGCGGCCGCGGTTTTGGCAGCCTGAGCCTGCGCGAAGTGACACGTGTCGCCGGCATCGTGCCCACCGGTTTCTATCGCCATTTCGCCGACATGGACGAACTCGGCCTGGCCCTGGTGGCGGAAGTCGGCGAGACCTTCCGCGCGGCGATCCGCCAGGTGCGCCGCCACGAGTTCGAAATGCGCGGCATGATCGACGCATCGGTGCGCATCTTTCTTGCTGAAGTGGCCGCCAATCACGGTCAGTTCCTCTTCCTTGCCCGCGAGCAGTACGGTGGCTCGCGCCCCGTGCGCCAGGCCATTGCGGCACTGCGCGAACGCATCACCAGCGACCTGGCTGCCGATCTCAAGCTGATGAACCGTATGCCGCACCTCGACGATGCAGCGCTCGACGTGGTCTCGGACCTGGTGGTCAAGACCGTGTTCGCCACCCTGCCCGAGCTGATCGACCCGCCCGCCGAGACCCTGCCCGCCCATCTCACTGCAGAAGCCAAGGTCATCCAGCAACTGCGCTTCATCATGGTCGGCGGCAAGCACTGGTTGGGCCTGGGCAAGCCCTCGGACTAACGCGCACCAAAAGCGCGCACTTCAAACGAAAACGCACCAAATCAATCCTGACCGCTTCGCCAAGTTATCCACAGAGGGCTTGAACGCCCCGGCCTGCGCCAATCTTCGGCCTTGGCAAGCCACTTGCACTATTTCCGGGCACATTGCCCCGGAATAGATACGCATGCTGGTGATCCACGCCCGAATCGCGCCGCAGAGCGCCTGCGACGCCGAACTGGAACTGACCTTCGAAGCCCGCAGCAAGAGCCGCCTGCGCTGTTTCACCACTGACGGTGAAGAGGTAGGCCTGTTCCTCGAACGCGGCCAACCGGCATTGGCCGATGGCGAGTGCCTGCTGGCCAAGGACGGGCGCATCGTCCGTGTACGTGCCAAGGCCGAACCGCTGCTGCACGTGACCTGCGCCAGCCCCTTCGAGCTGATGCGGGCCGCCTACCACCTGGGCAATCGTCATGTTGCCCTGCAACTGGGCGACGGCTGGCTGCGCCTGCCCGATGACTACGTGCTCAAGGCCATGCTCGAACAACTCGGTGCCACGGTCGAAGCCGTCGAAGCGCCCTATCAGCCCGAGCAAGGCGCCTACGGCGGCGGCCATCACCATTCCCATCACGGCGATGAAGAATTCAACTACGGCCCGCGCCTGCACCAATTCGGGGTGCGCAAGTGACGCTGCCCCCATCGAGCCAGGCAAAGGCAACGCCATGAAACCAGCCTGGGCATTGTTGCGCCTGGCCAGCCCACAGCTGCCCATCGGCGGCTACAGCTACTCGCAAGGGCTGGAATGGGCCATCGACAGCGCCCTGATCACCGATGCCGACAGCGCCGAGCACTGGCTGGCCGATCAACTGACGCTCAACCTCGCCCGCTTCGAAGCCCCGCTGCTGCTGGCTCACTGCCGCGCAGCGGACGCATGTGACTGGTCGCGCCTGCAGCAACTGGCCGAACAGCACCGCGCCAGCCGCGAAACCCGCGAGCTGGCCCTGGAGAGCCGGCAGATGGGGTATTCGCTGCGGCAACTGCTCGAAGGCCTGCCCGAACTGGACGAGGCCGCACGTGACGCACTTGCTGCTCAGGACGAACCTGGCCTGGCACTGGCCTGGGCACTGGCCGCACGCGCCTGGCAGATCAGCCCGGATGACGCGTTGGCCGCGTGGCTCTGGGGCTGGCTGGAAAACCAGCTCGCCGTGCTGATGAAGGTGTTACCGCTTGGCCAGCAGGCCGCCCAGCGCCTGACCAGTCGCCTGCTGCCGCAGCTCGATGACGCCCAGCGCCAGGCTGCCAGTCTTTCCCCCGAACACTGGGGCAGCGCCGCCTTCGGCCTGGCCCTGGCGAGCATGGCGCACGAGCGCCAGTACTCGCGTCTCTTCCGCTCCTGACGAGGAACAACAACCCATGAACAGCCAACCTCTGCGTGTCGGTATCGGCGGCCCGGTCGGTTCCGGCAAGACCGCCCTTACCCTGGCGCTGTGCCGTGCCCTGCGCGAGCGCTACAACATCGCCGTGGTCACCAACGACATCTACACCCAGGAAGACGCCCAGTTCCTGGTGCGCAACGAGGCCCTGGAGCCCGAACGCATCATCGGTGTGGAAACCGGCGGCTGCCCGCACACCGCCATCCGCGAGGACGCCTCGATCAACCTGGAGGCGGTCGAGCAGCTCAATCGGCGCTTTCCGGGCCTGGACCTGATCATCGTCGAATCCGGCGGTGACAACCTGTCCGCCACCTTCAGCCCCGAACTGTCCGACCTGACCCTCTACGTGATCGATGTATCCGCCGGTGACAAGCTGCCACGCAAGGGCGGCCCGGGCATCTGCAAGTCCGACCTGCTGGTGATCAACAAGGTCGACCTCGCACCCATGGTCGGCGCCTCGCTGGAGGTGATGGAGCGCGACACCCTGAAGATGCGTGGCGACAAGCCCTTCGTCTTCAGCAACCAGAAAGTCGGCCAGGGTCTCGACGAGATCATCGCCTTCATCGAACGCCAGGGCATGCTCACCGCCGCCTGAATCTCCCCTCTCCCGCTTGCGGGAGAGGGGCCGGGGGAGAGGGCCGCCTTTCTCCCTAACCACTGAGTCAAGGAGACCTCTATGAATCTGCGCAAAACCCTCTACACCATCGCCCTGCTCTGCTCCCCGGCGGTGGCATTCGCCCATCCCGGGCATGGCGATTCCGGCCTGATGGCCGGCCTGGCCCACCCGGTGTTCGGCCTCGATCACCTGCTGGCGATGTTCGCCGTCGGCCTGTGGGCGGCGCAGCAAAGCGGCGCGGCGCGCTGGGCGCTGCCGGTGACCTTCGTCGGCAGCATGTTGATCGGCGGCCTGCTGGGTTTCGGCGGTATGGAGATCCCGATGATGGAAACCGGCATCGCCGGCTCGGTGCTGGCTTTCGGCTTGCTGGTGGCCGTGGCAGCGCGTCTGCCGGTAGCGATATCCATGGCGCTGACCGCCCTCTTCGCCCTGACCCATGGCGTCGCCCACGGCCTGGAACTACCTGATCTGGCCAGCCCCTTCGGTTATGCCATCGGTTTCGTCGTCGCCACTGCGGCACTGCATGCCGTCGGCTTCGCCCTCGTGCGTTTCCTGCCACAAGCCGCGGCACCGCTGGTGCGTATCGCTGGCGGCGCTTCTGCAGCAACCGGTGTCTGGCTGCTGGCGAGCTGAGTCTGTTCTGGATGTGCGTTGGGCCATTAAAGGGCGCCCCGGCGCACCACTCGCGACAGTTTTAAGGTACGCACGGCACACACTACCGGCCTCGGCATTGGCGCTTGCCAATGCCGCTGCGCTGGGGCACAAAGTCCCGAACCGGTTTCGAGACCCTGCCCATGCTGCGCCTCACCCGATTTCTGCTCATCCCGCTGCTGCTGATCGGTGCCGTCGTACTGCTACTGGCGCTGACCAGCAAGCCGGCGAGCACGCCCGCCGTGCTCGACGACCTGGGCCAGCATCCACTGGTGATCGCCCATCGTGGCGGCGCCGGTCTGTGGCCTGAGAACACCCTGTTCGCCTTCGAACGGGCCGCCGCTCTCGGCGTCGACATGCTGGAGATGGACCTGCACCTGAGCCGCGACGCCCGACTGGTGGTCATCCACGATGACACGCTGGAGCGCACCACCAATGGCCAGGGCCCGGTCGCGCAGTTCAATCTCGCAGAGCTGCAAGCGCTGGATGCCGGTTACCAATGGACCGCCGATGGCGGCCAGAGCTATCCGTATCGCGGCCAGGGCACGCGTATTGCCACGCTGGAAGAAGTGTTCCAGCGTCTGCCACTGATGCCCAAGGTGCTCGATCTCAAGGTGCCCGATGTCGGCATGGAGGCCGTGCTCTGCGAAATGCTGGCGGCTTACGATCAGCTCGACCGCGTCATAGTCGGCAGCTTTCATGAACGCAGCCTGCAGCGCTTTCGCCAACTCTGCCCGGAGGTAGCGACCTCCGCCGGACCGATTTCGGTGCGCTTGCTGCTGGCGCTCAACTGGCTGGGACTGAGCGACGTGCTTTCGCCGTCCTACTCGGCACTGCAGATTCCGCCACAGCACAGCGGCCTCACCCTCGCCACCCCTCGCCTGGTGCGCAATGCTCAGACGCGCGGCCTGCACGTGCAGTTATGGACCATCAACGAGCAGCCCGAAATGCGAAGGCTGCTGGAAATGGGCGCCAACGGCCTGATCACCGATTATCCGGACCGCGCCTTGCAACTATTCGGGCGCTCCACCCAGCTAGGCGCGCTGCCCACTGACTAGGCTGACGAAAACTTCGACGCTTGCCTGACACCCAGCTGCGCCGGGCCATCAGACGACTCTTCACCAGTTTATCCACAGTCCGTTCAACAGTTTTAGGGGATAACCAGCACGCGCCGCTTGATGCTAAGAACAAGCTCTGGACAAAACGGCGCTTTTCATATCCTCCCACTGGCCTATCGGAGCAGTGATCAGAAAACGCACAAAGCGCTGAAAGACTTGCAATTCGTGGGATTCAGCAAGAGGTACAGAAGTTATCAACAGAATCGCCCACAGCTATCGTGGACAAGCGCAACGAGCTGCGAAAGTAGCCCTGGAAGATGTCAAGTCCCTGTGCACAAAGGAAATTATCGACTGCTCAAATGTTCACCAGCAGGTTGGAAGCGGCGTATTTCAAGAGCCGTAGATGGGAACCACCAGCTTATCCACAACTCTTTCAACAGCCTGCGTGGAAAACTTTATTTTCATCTCCTGGCATGCTGTCTGCTTATGGGGAGTAGCCTTCGTTTCCTGCCTAGTTAAGGATGCTTCATGTTCAGTTTCTTCCTCGCCGCCATGCTGCTCGGCTTCGTCTTCAACGCGGCCCCTGGAGCGGTGTTCAGTGAAACCCTGCGTCGTGGCCTGCGCGACGGCTACAAGCCGGCATTGCTGGTGCAGATCGGCTCTCTGGTGGGCGATGCCACCTGGGCGGCCCTCGGTCTGACCGGCCTGGCGCTGTTGCTCGACAGCGCGCAGATCCGTTATCCACTGACTTTGGCCAGCGCCTTATATCTGGCCTGGCTCGGCTACCAGTCCTTGCGTGACGCCCATCGCCCGCCGCAGCCAAACGACGACGGCCAGGTTGCGGCGGGCGGCGCCTTCGCCGCGGGTGCCGCGTTGTCGCTGACCAACCCGCAGAACATCGTCTACTGGGCGGCCATGGGCGGCGCGATGGCGGCCATCGGCGTAGCTCAGCCGACACCGACTCACCTGGCGGTGTTCTTCGCCGGTTTCATGGTCTCGTCGCTGCTCTGGTGTTTCATCTGCGCCGGCCTGGTGGATTGGTTCCGCCGCGCCGCATCGTTGATCTGGCACCGCCTGACCTACGCGGCCTGCGGCGTGGTACTGCTCGGTCTGGCCGGCATGAGTGCACTGGAGCTGGTCTGATCGACTGGCGGCTATCGCCACCATCGAAACAATCTAAGGGCGTGGCGCCAGCGCCGGGGCTAGCCTGCAGCACATGTCCCTTGCGTCAGGAAGCCGCGCCATGCCCCTCAACGACCTGTTCAAGCAACTGCTCGCCAGCTACGCCTGCGCCACCTGCGGCATCGATACACGCCACTGACCCTTGGTGGTTGCGCAGCGGCTGGTTACCCTTGGCGCACTCAGCCAAGGAGTCCGTCAATGTCCCTGCGTAGCGTCTGCGTCTTCTGCGGTGCCAGCCCCGGTGCCAGTCCCATCTATCGTCAGGCCGCCGAAGCGCTTGGCCAGCACCTGGCCGAACGCGGCGTACGGCTGATCTATGGCGGCGGCGCCGTCGGCCTGATGGGTGTGGTCGCCGATGCAGCGCTGAATGCCGGTGGCGAGGTCATCGGCATCATCCCGCAGAGCCTCGAGCGTGCCGAGATCGGCCACCGTGGCCTGACCTGCCTGGAAGTGGTGGATGGCATGCACGCCCGCAAGGCGCGCATGGCCGAACTGGCCGACGCCTTCATCGCCCTGCCCGGCGGCCTCGGCACCCTGGAGGAGCTGTTCGAAGTCTGGACCTGGGGCCAGCTCGGCTACCACGCCAAGCCACTGGGCCTGTTGGAGGTGAATGGCTTCTACAGCAAGCTGGGCGATTTTCTCGATCATCTGGTCGCCGAACGCTTCGTGCGCCCGCAGCACCGCGAGATGCTGCAGATCGCAGACACCCCACAGGACCTACTCGACGCCCTGAACGAGTGGCGGCCCAGCGTGGCGCCGAAATGGGTGGATCGCGCGCCCGTCTGAGGCTTTACGCAGACATGTAACACAATGCTACGCTCTGCGGCTTATCCCCCACGGAAGCCGCAACATGGCCGGAAGCAGCCTGCTCGCCCTGATCGACGACATCAGTACCGTACTCGACGACGTCGCCACCATGACCAAGATCGCCGCACGCAAGACCGCCGGCGTCCTGGGTGACGACCTCGCTCTCAATGCCCAGCAGGTCACAGGCGTGCGCGCCGACCGCGAGCTGCCGGTTGTCTGGGCAGTCGCCAAGGGGTCGCTGTTGAACAAGGCGATTCTGGTGCCGGCCGCCCTGCTGATCAGTGCCGTGGCGCCCTGGCTGGTGGTGCCGCTGCTGATGCTCGGTGGCCTGTTTCTCTGCTACGAAGGCGCGGAAAAGCTGCTGCACAAGTTGCTGCATCGGCATGAGTCCGAGGAGCAGCAGGCGCGCCTGGAGGCGATTGCCGACCCTGCGATCGACCTGGTGACATTCGAGCGCGACAAGATTCGCGGCGCCGTGCGCACCGACTTCATTCTCTCCGCGGAAATCATCGCCATTACCCTCGGCACCGTCGCTACCGCCAGTTTCCTCAATCAGGTACTGGTGCTCAGCGGCATCGCCCTGGTGATGACCATTGGGGTGTACGGGCTGGTCGCCGGCATCGTCAAACTGGACGATGCCGGCCTCTATCTCAGCCAGCGCGCCAGCGCCTTCGCCCAGGCCTGCGGACGCGGCATCCTGCGTCTGGCGCCCTGGCTGATGAAGGCGCTGTCGGTAATCGGCACCGCAGCCATGTTCATGGTCGGCGGCGGTGTCCTCAGCCACGGCCTGCCCCCCGTCGAGGCCGCCGTGCATCACGCGGCGGATTGGGTCGCGCAGGATGCAGGGCAGCTACTTTCGGCGCTGGTGCCGACGCTGCTCAATGCCCTGCTGGGCGTGGCAGCCGGTTTGCTCAGCCTGCCGTTGGTCAGCCTCGGCACACGCCTGTGGCAGATGCTGCGCCCATCGAGAACTAGTTGAGTCGGTCATTTCCTGATCAGCCGGCGGTACGCTTCGACAGGAGCGGCCGGCAAGCACTTTCCCCAAGCTTATCCACAGCTTGCTCCACGCTTTTCGGGGATAAGCCGCATAGGCTGGATTGAGCCCGCAGATTTTCTTGGCCCGACTGCAATCAATTCATTACAAAGGATTTTTTCCTCGATCGGGGCGCCATGAGTAAAACCTGACCAGCCACCCGAAAAGCCCGAAGAATAAGGCTCTGGCGCGCCATTACAGAGCTTCTCAACAGAGTTACCCACAGATTGTCGGGATAACCTGACGTGGCGTTCGGTCGCAGCCCATAACACTGAAAGCTGTGCGAATCTTTGCCAGACCTGACCGGAAACTCAGAATCTGGAGGATTCACATGATGTTGCGTAACGCCGCTCTAATCGCTCTGCTCGGCCTGGCCAGCACCCCGCTGCTCGCAGCCGAATGCTCGGTGGATGTCGACTCGACCGACCAGATGACCTTCAACACCCAGGCCATATCCGTCAGCAAAAGCTGCGAGACCTTTACCGTCAACCTCAAGCACACCGGCTCGCTGCCCAAGACCGCCATGGGCCACAACTGGGTGCTGAGCAAGACCGCCGACATGCCCGGCATCGCCACCGACGGCATTCCCGCCGGCCCGGACGCCAGCTACCTCAAGGCCGGCGACGAGCGTGTGATCGCTCATACCGACCTGATCGGCGGTGGCGAAAGCACCTCGGTGACCTTCGATGTCAGCAAACTGGCCGCAGGCGAGGACTACAGCTTCTTCTGCTCCTTCCCCGGCCATTACTCGATGATGAAAGGCAGCGTGAAGCTGGTCGACTGAGTAATCTCCAGGGCCTCAAGCGAGGCCCTTCATCCCGCCTATCCGAGCGGCAGCACCGTGACCTGCACTTCCGGATCATGACTGCCGCCTCCCAGGATCACCCCACGCAGCGGCGATACGTCGGAGAAATCCCGGCCCCAGGCCAGGGTGATGTGTTCCAGGGCCGGCCGCACATTGTTGGTCGGATCGAAGTCCACCCAGCCCTGACGCGGGCAATACACCGATATCCAGGCATGCGACGCATCGGCGCCGATCAGCCGTGGCTGGCCGGGTGGTGGCTGGGTCAGCAAATAGCCACTGACGTAGCGGGCAGCCAGGCCGCGTGAGCGCAGGCAAGCGAGCATCAGGTGAGCGAAGTCCTGGCACACACCACGCTTCTCTTCCAGTACTTGCAATAGCGGCGTCGCCACCTGGGTGGCACCGGCATCGAAGCTGAACTCATCGAAGATCTTCTGCATCAACGCCTGACCGGCCTGCAGCAGCGGGCGACCAGGCGGGAAACAGTCATCGGCATAGTCGGCGAAGACCTGCTTGAGACGCACGTAGGGCGACTCGAAACGGTAGCGTGCCGCCTCCAGCAGCGCTGGCGCCATCGGCTTGCCGCTGTAGCTGAGGGCAGCGCAGGCCGCCTCCCAGCTCGGCGAATCATCGAGATCCAGTGGCGCACGTGCCAGCACCTCGATGCGCAAGCGCGCACTAACGCTGAGCTGCTCGTGCGGGCGATCGAACACCAGGCGCGTCAGCGGGTTGCCGAACACATCCAGTCCGTCACGGCGCTGGCAGGGCTGTGGGTCGATGCGCAGTGCCTGTTCATGACAGCGCTGCCACGGGCATTCGCGCGGCCACAGGTGCGCCAGTTGCTGGGCCAGGGAAACCGGCGCCGAGTAACGGTAATGGGTGTCGTGGAGAACCTGATACAGCGCGCTGCTCATGAGGATTGCGTCCGCTGGCTGACATCGACATGGGCGAAGAAACGCAGCCCGAGGTGATCAGAAACAGCACCGGCGGCTTCGCTGATGGCCACCAGCAGGTTGGCCAGGCTTTCGAGCACCGCACGGGTGCTGCCAGGGCCGAACAGCGGGTTTTCCAGACTGGCCAGGCTGAAGGCTGAGAGTTGCTGCTCCAGGTAGACCAGGTAGCGCTCGGCCGGCAACTCGAAGCGCTCGTGAAGCCCCTCAAGCGAGCGCAGCAAAGTGCGCATCTGGAAGATCACGGCATGCGGGTTCTGCTCGTCCAGCAGCAGCAGGTCGAGCACCGGGATCAACTGCGCCGAAGCCAGGTAGCGGGTGCGGTAGGTGATGCTGCTGTTGCCCAGTTCCAGTAGCCACTCCAGCGCCGACTGATCGGTAGCCGAGCCGCTGCGCAGGAAGCCGGCGAAGCTGTCGCAGAGAAACTGCAGGCGTTCGATGTAACGGCCGAGCATGAGAAAGCGCCAGCCGTCGTCGCGGGTCATGTCGTCGAGGGCGAAGCCCGACAGCGCCGCCAGCGACATCAGCAGGCGGTTGAGAAAATCCAGCAACTCGCCGAAGTCGGCCGGCTGGCTTTCGAGCAACTGCGCCTCGCGCTGCAGCTCGACCAGCGCCTGCCAGTTGGCCTGGGACAGCTTGCCACGCACACTGCCGGCAGACCACTGCAGGCGCTGCAGGTTGGCCCGCAGGCTGGCCGGCCAGTCGCCACCAAGCAATGCCTGTAGCAGGCGCGCCTCCAGCTCGCCTTCCTCCGGATCTGCCAGCAGGCCCAGGCTCTGCGCCAGCGCCAGGGCGCTCTGCAGTGCCTGTGGGTCATCGTCATCGTCGACGTAACGCGCCAGCATGATGCGCAGCAGGCGCGCATTGCCCTCGCAGCGCTCGGCGTAACGACCGAACCAGTACAGGTTCTCCACCACGCGCGAGGGCAGGAAGGGGTCGCTGCGTACCAGGTCGGCGGTGCCCAGGGTGCGTTGCGTCTGCCAGGGCTCGGCGCCGGCCTGCCGCATGCCGAGCACCCAGGTGTCCTTGCTGGCACCGCCGCGCTGCATCGAGACAACTTCGGCATCAGCCTCGGCGGCGACGCGGGTCAGGCCGCCGGGCATCACCCGGTAGCCATCGGCACTGGCCACGGCAAACACGCGCATGCCGATGGCGCGCGGCTGCAGGCCGCTGCCATCCCACACCGGCGCCTGCGACAGCTTGGCCCGCGCCTGGGCCACGTAGGCGTAGGGGCGCTGTTTGAGGCGTGCCGCCAGCTTGACGCGCTGCGCCTCGTCCAGATCACGGCCGAACACCGGGGTGAAGCTCTGCGAGGGGAAGGCCGGGCGCACCAGCAACTGGTCGAGTTTCTCCAGGGCCTCATCCAGTACCGGCGGCTCGCCGCACCACCAGCTGGCGATGGACGGCAACAGCAGCTCTTCGCCGAGCAGATGCTCACTGATAGCGGGCAAAAAGCCTGGCAGGCCGGGCGATTCCAACACGCCGCTGCCCAGGGCATTGGCCACCAGCACACGGCCACGACGCACCGCTTCGAGCAGGCCAGGCACGCCAAGGGCCGAGTCGGTGCGCAGCTCCAGCGGGTCGCAGTAGTCGTCGTCGAGGCGGCGCAGCACCGCATGCACGCGGCGCAGGCCGGCCAGGGTCTTGAGGTAGAGGGTAGCGTCGCGCACGGTCAGGTCGCTGCCCTCGACCAACGGGTAGCCGAGCTGACGCGCCAGGTACAGATGCTCGAAATAGCTTTCGTTGAAGCGCCCCGGCGTCAACAGCACCACCAGCGGCGTCTCGCCGCCGCTCGGTGCCTGGCGCGCCAGGGTGTCCTGCAGGGTGCGAAAGAAACCAGCCAGGTACTGCACGCGCAAGTCGCGGTACAGCTCGGGGAAGGCGCGCGAGACGATCTGCCGGTTCTCCAGCGCATAGCCGGCGCCGGAGGGTGCCTGGGTGCGGTCGGCGGTGACCCACCAGCGGCCGTCCGGTGCCCGTGCCAGATCCACCGCATACAGATGCAGCCAGGTACCGCCCGGTGCCTGCATGCCCTGGCACGGCCAGAGGAAGTTGTTGTGGCCGAACACCAGCTCGGTCGGTAGCAGACCCTCGGCAATCAGTTTCTGCGGCCCGTAGAGATCGGCCAGCACGCGGTTGAGCAGGGTCGCACGCTGCGCTACGCCAGCGGCGATCTGCTGCCACTCATCAGCCGGGATCAGGTTGGGCAGCAGATCCAGCTCCCACGGGCGGTCGGCACCGTCGGGGTCGGCGTAGACGTTGTAAGTGACGCCGTTTTCCTGAATCTGCCGGGCCAGCATGGCCTCGCGCTGCGCCAGGTGCTCGGGGCGGCTACGCGCCAGCTGCTCGTAAAGGCGGCGCCAGTGCGGGCGCACGTTGCCCTTGGCATCGAGCAGTTCGTGGTAAGCCCCGGCAGGGGGCGGGTAATCGGCTAGCAGGTCGTGCATGGCAGGCTCGGCAGTGGCAAGGCGGTGCGGCTTTACGCTCCCCTCTCCCATTTATGGGAGAGGGGCCGGGGGAGAGGGCTGAAAACACAGCGAAGTCACCCGTTTCCCCTCTCCTTAACCCTCTCCCCAGAGGGGCGAGGGGACTGATCGCGGCAGCCGACACTCAAGTGAACAACATGTCGTCAGACGCGACGCAGATCCAAGGTCATCGGCAGTTCATTATTGTCCATCGGCTGCATGACGGGGCGCTTGCCCGGACTGTGGCCCAGGCGGAAGAACCGCGCCAGGCGCCGGCTCTCGGCCTCGTAAGCGTTGACCGGCAGGCTGTCGTAGTTGCGCCCGCCCGGATGCGCGACATGGTATTGGCAACCACCCAGCGAACGCTGCATCCAGGTGTCGATGAGATCGAACACCAGCGGCGCATGCACGCCGATGGTCGGTTGCAGGCAACTGGCCGGCTGCCAGGCACGGAAGCGCACGCCACCGACGAACTCGCCGACCTTGCCCGTTGGGCGCAACGGCACCGGCACGCCGTTGCAGGTCAGCACGTAGCGATCCGGCGCCATGCCGGCCACCTTCACCTGCATGCGCTCCAGCGACGAGTCGACATAGCGCACCGTGCCGCCGATGGCGCCCTCCTCGCCCAGCACGTGCCAGGGCTCCAAGGCCTGGCGCAACTCCAGGTCGATGCCCTTGACCGCAAAATCGCCAGCCTTGGGAAAACGGAATTCCAGGTGTGGGGCAAACCACTCGGCGCGCAACGGGTAGCCGAAGGCCGACAGTTCCTGCAGCACGTCAGCGAAATCCTGCTCGACGAAGTGCGGCAGGAGGAAGCGGTCATGCAGCTCGGTGCCCCAGCGTACCAGCTTGGCCGGGCGGTAGGACTCCTGCCAGAAGCGCGCGATCAATGCGCGCAGCAGCAGTTGCTGGGCCAGGCTCATCTGCGCGTGCGGCGGCATCTCGAAGGCGCGCAGTTCGAGCAGGCCAAGGCGACCGCTGGCCGAGTCCGGCGAGTACAGCTTGTCGATGCAGAACTCGGCGCGGTGGGTGTTGCCGGTGACGTCCACCAGCAGGTTGCGCAGCAGGCGGTCGACCAGCCACGGCGGGCAGTCGCGGCCCGGCTCGGGCATCTGCGCGAAGGCAATCTCCAGCTCGTACAGGGCGTCGTTTCGCGCCTCGTCGACACGCGGCGCCTGCGACGTCGGGCCGATAAACAGGCCGCTGAACAGGTAGGACAGCGACGGGTGGTTGTGCCAGTAGCTGATCAGGCTACGCAGCAGATCGGGGCGACGCAGGAAGGGCGAGTCGCCCGGTGTCGCACCGCCAAGGACGAAATGGTTGCCGCCGCCGGTGCCGGTGTGACGCCCGTCGATCATGAACTTCTCGCTGGACAAACGCGACTGGCGCGCCGCCTCGTAGAGGAACTCGCAGCGCTCGACCAGCTCGTCCCAGCTGGCAGCCGGGTGAATGTTCACCTCAATCACACCCGGATCGGGGGTGACGCGGAAATATTGCAGACGCGGATCGAGCGGTGGCTCGTAGCCCTCCATCAGCACCGGACAATCCAGTTCGGCGGCGACGGACTCGATAGCCGCGACCAACTCCAGGTAGTCCTCCAGGTGCGCCAGCGGCGGCATGAACAGATACAGCCTGCCTTCGCGCGGCTCGGCGCACAGTGCGGTACGCACGATACCGGCCGCTGACTGCCCGCTGGCCGGGCGCGTACTCTGCACGTTGGCACTGGCGCCACGCCAGACGCCACGCAGCTGCCGCTGGATCTGCGCCGGGCAGGGCAACGGCGGCAACGACTGGCTGGGGTCGACCGGATTGATGTAGGGGTAGTCGGCCTGGCTGACCCAGGGCAACGAATCCAGCGGCAGGCGGTAGCCCAGTGGCGAGTCCCCCGGCAGCAACCGGCAATGCTCGTCGCGCAGGAACCAGCGCCCGCTCTGCCAGCCCTCACCCACAACCTGGCGCGCCAGCGGCAGAACATGACCAACGACCTTATCCAGGCCCTGATCGAACACCTTGCGCAGGCGCTCGCGCTCCAGCGGGTCGCTCAGACGCGGGTCGTCGGGGGTGACGTTGTCCGGCAGCTTGCGCTCGCGCCACAGGTAGTAGAACCAGTCTTCATAGGCGGGAAAGACATTGCCGGCATCCACGTCCAGGCGCGACGCCAGAGTGGCGAGAAAGCGAGCGGCGGTCTCGGCGGTGACGCCATAGCCGCGCTTCTCGTCGGCCAGCAGCTTGGGGTCATGCCACAGCGGCTCGCCGTCGCGGCGCCAGAAGCAGTTCAGTGACCAGCGCGGCAACTGCTCGCCCGGGTACCACTTGCCCTGACCGAAATGCACCAGCGCATTAGGGGCGTAGTGATCGCGCAGGCGATGGAACAGGTCGGCGGCCAGACGGCGCTTGTTCGGGCCGAGGGCAGCGGTGTTCCATTCGTCGTCATCGGGGTAGTCGAGGGCGACGAAGGTCGGCTCGCCGCCCATGGTCAGGCGCACGTCATGCACCTGCAGGTCATCGTCGATGCGCCGCCCCAGCGCCTGGATCGCCTGCCACTGCGCCTCGCTGTAAGGCTTGGTGACGCGCGGCGCCTCCCACACGCGCTCGACGCTCATCAGGTGTTCGAACGCCACCTCGCACTCGTCCAGCCCACCGGTGATCGGCGCGGCCGAGGACGGCTCCGGGCTGCAGGCCAGCGGGATATGGCCTTCACCGGCGAACAGGCCCGAGGTGGGGTCGAGTCCGATCCAGCCGGCGCCGGGCAGGTACACCTCGCACCAGGCATGCAGGTCGGTGAAGTCCTGTTCGGTGCCGCTCGGGCCGTCGAGGGATTTGACGTCGGCGGTGAGCTGGATCAGGTAGCCGGAGACGAAGCGCGCGGCCAGCCCCAGGTACCGCAACAACTGCACCAGCAGCCACGCCGAGTCGCGGCAGGAACCGGAGGCCAGCTCTAGCGACTGCTCGGGCGTCTGCACGCCCGGCTCCATGCGGATCAAGTAGCGAATGTCATGTGCCAGGCGCTGGTTCAGCTCGACCAGGAAGTCGATGCTGGGCACCGGCTCGCGGGAAATACCGGCCAGGTACCTGGCGAACAATGGCGTGGCCGGCAGCTTGATCAGATAAGGCGCCAGCTCGCGCTGCTCGCCCTCGGTATAGGCGAAGGGAATGCGCTCGGCGTAGGGCTCGAGGAAGAAGTCGAAGGGGTTGAACACCGCCATCTCGGCGACCAGATCCACCTCGACCTTGAACTCGCGGGTCTTTTCCGGGAACACCAGGCGCGCCAGGTAGTTGCCCTGCGGGTCCTGCTGCCAGTTGATGAAGTGCTGACTCGGCTCGACCTTCAAGGCGTAGGAGAGGATGCGCGTGCGGCTGTGCGGCGCCGGGCGCAGACGCACCACCTGTGGCCCAAGGTTGACCACGCGATCGTAGCGGTAGTGGGTGACGTGATGCAGCGCGACATTAATCGACACGGCGGCCTCCTGCTAGCCTGGACGATGGGCTGTGCAGCGCAAGACTTATGCCAGCCAGGGCAATTGCATGAAACGCACACACCGTCCGCTCACAGGACGGCTGGCTCTCGTAGGAGCGGATTTATCCGCGAAATTAGCGACCAGATCGCGAATGAATTCGCTCCTACACATTCGTGTGTTCACCCTATCAGCTAGGCTGGCCAGACAGCCAACGCACCAGAAGCAGGCCCGCCCGCGCACCAGAGTCGATACCCTGCACCATAGCGATGCATCATTACGGCCAATTTGCCATGATCGAGTTCTGCCGTAGACTGCGCTGACCTTATGCAAGGACGTATCTCATGCCGCGAAACACCCTCTTCCTCCTGTTCGCCGGCCTGGTGTCCTGCGGGTACAGCGCTTCACTGCTGGCCGACGACCCGCTGCTCGAATCGCTGGCCCCCAGCGCCACGCAGACCGGCGAACGCCAGGTGCGCGGTGTGCTGCGTGCGCGCAACCAGGCCGTGCTGTCCAGCGAGCTGCCCGGCCGCATCACCGAAATGCCGTTCAGCGATGGTCAGGATTTCAACAAGGGGGATGTACTGGCGCGCTTCGACTGCAGCGCGTATCAGGCCCAGCTTAATGCCGCCCAGGCCGCCGCCCGCGCCACCCGTGAAGAGCTGAACCACAAGAAGCAACTGGCTGCGCTCAACTCCGTCGGCCGCTTTGAGGTGGCCCTGGCCGAAGCGCGGCAAGCCCAGGCCCAAGCGGAAACCCAGGTCTATCAGGTGCAGGTGAAGCGTTGCAGCGTCACCGCCCCGTTCAATGGCCGCGTGGTACTGCGCCGTGCACAGCCCCACGAGAGCGTCGCCAGTGGCGCACCGCTGCTGGAAGTGGTGGATAACGGCACGCTGGAAATCTACCTGCTGGTGCCATCTGCCTGGCTCAGTCGCCTGGAGCCAGGCCAGACCTTCGACTTCATTCCCGACGAGACCAGCACGCCGCTCAAGGCCAAGGTCAAGCGCATCGGCGCGCGAATCGATGAAGGCAGCCAGACACTGCTACTGATCGGTAGCCTGCCCGACGATGCCCAGGGCCTGCTCGCCGGCATGAGCGGTACTGCACAGTTCCAGGTGGCGGAATGAACGCGCCGCTGCCCGGCACGGCCGAACGGGTATTCGCCCTGTTCCTCGGGCTGGAGCAGCAGGCTCGCAAAGCCGGCAGCATCGAGCAACTGGCCTTCACCATGGTCAACGACGGCCAGGCGCTGTTCGGCTTTCGCCACGCCGCCCTGCTGATCGCCGGCAAGGTGCAGGCCCTGACCGGCATCAGTGTGGTGGAGGCCAATGCGCCCTTCGTCGCGTTTGTAGAACGTGCCGCCTCGACACTACTCGCTCATGGTCAGCTCGACGAGGGCCACGCTGTCGACCCGGCGCACCTGGACGAGCAGACGCGCCTGGGCATGAACAGCCTGTCCGCCCCGCATGCCTACTGGTTGCCCCTGAAGAACCGCGGTGGCGAGACCTTCGGTGGCCTGTGGCTGGCCCGCGATCTGCCATTCAGTGAGGCCGAGCAGTCGCTGCTCAGGCAATTGGCCGACACCTACGCCCACGCCTGGCTGGCACTGCAGCCGCGCAAGCCATGGCGCATGCGCTGGCCGCGCCGCAAGTTGCTGGCGGTTGCCGCCGCGCTATCGCTATTGCTGCTGATTCCGGTGCGCCAGTCGGTGCTGGCGCCTGCCGAAGTCGTCCCGCTGGGCGGTCGAGTGGTCGCCGCACCGCTGGACGGGGTGATCGCCGAGTTCCTGGTCAAGCCCAATCAGAGCGTCGCCGCTGGCGATCTGCTGGTGCGCTTCGATGACACCAGTCTCAAGGCCCAGGCCGATGTGGCCGAGCGTGCCCTTGGCGTGGCCGAAGCCGAACTCAAGGCCAATACCCAGCGCGCCTTCGCCGATGCAGAATCCAGCGCCCGTCTCGATCTGCTGGCCGCTCGCGTCGAGCAGAAGCGCGCCGAGCGCGACTATGCCAGGCAACTGCTGGCACGCAGCGAAGTGCGCGCCGAGCGCGCAGGCATCGCCGTGTTCGCCGATGCCGAACGCCTGACCGGCAAGCCGGTGCAAACTGGCGAGCGGTTGATGCAGATCGCCGATCCCAGCCAGGCCGAACTGCGCATCGAACTCCCCGTAGGCGACGCCATTGCCCTGGAACCTGGCGCCGAAGTGGCGCTGTTTCTCGACAGCGACCCACTCAATCGTCACCAGGCCCAGCTGGAGCGCTCCGCCTACGAGGCGCAAAGCACCGCCGCCGGTCAGTTGGCCTACCGTCTCGATGCGCGCTTCGTCGAGACCCCGCCGCGCATTGGCCTGCGCGGCACTGCCAAGCTGTTCGGTGATCGCGCACCGCTGGCCTATTACCTGCTGCGCCGTCCGCTGGCTGCCGCTCGCCAGACCCTGGGTTTCTGATGCTGCCCGCCCTGCGGCCCGACCTGCAGCTGTCGCCCGCCGAATCCGGCCTGGACGGCGCACCGCAATGGACGCTGGCCGATCCGCTACGTGGCCGCTACTTCAAGCTCGGAGCCGCCGCCGTGCGCCTGCTTCGCCACTGGACGCTGGGCGAGCCGCAACGTGTGCTGGCCGCAGCCAACGCCGAGCCTGGCCTGCCCCTGGGCGAGGCGGAACTCGAGGACATGCTGCGCTTTCTCGGCAGCCATGACCTGATCGCGGCGCAGGACGACAAGCAGCGCGCCAGCTACGCCATGAAGGCCGCCGCCCAGCGCCAGAGTCCGTGGAAGCGGGTGCTGCACCAGTACCTGTTCTTCCGCATTCCGCTGTGGCGCCCCGACCCTTTCCTCAATCGCGCCTGGCCGGTGCTCGAACGCCACGGCCCCTGGCTGCTGCGCTGGGGGCTGCCGCTGGTCTTCGCGCTGGGCCTGTTCCTGGTGCTGCGCGACTGGCAACGCTTTCTCGCCACCTTCCCCCACCTGTTCAGCCTGGGCGGTGCCCTGGCGTTCGGCATCGCGCTGACCTTCGCCAAGCTCTGTCACGAGTTCGGTCACGCCTTCATGGCCAAACGCGCTGGCTGTCGGGTACAGAGCATGGGACTGGCCTTCATGGTCCTGTTGCCGATGTTCTACACCGACGTCAGCGATGCCTGGCGTGTGCGCGACCGACGCTCGCGACTGCTGATCGGTGCAGGCGGTGTGCTCGCTGAACTGCTGCTGGCGGTGCTGGCGCTGCTGACCTGGTCATTGCTGCCGGACGGCCCCCTGCGCACCTCGGCCTTCATGCTCGCCAGCGCGACCTGGATCACCACCCTGGTGATCAATCTCAATCCCTTCATGCGCTTCGATGGCTACTTCCTGATAAGCGATCTGTGGGGCGTCGACAACCTGCAGAACCGCGCCTTCGCCCTGTGTCGCTGGCGCCTGCGCGAAGCCCTGTTCGGCTATGGCGAGCCGGCACCGGAGCCGTGGTCGCCTAGCATGACCCGGCGCCTGCTCATCTGGGGCTACGGCTCCTGGATATGGCGCGCGATCCTGTTCCTTGGCATCGCGCTGGCGGTCTATCACCTGTTCTTCAAGGTGCTCGGCATCTTCCTGATGGTGGTTGAGCTGCTGTGGTTCATCGGCCTGCCCATCTGGCGTGAGCTGGGGGAATGGTGGCAACGCCGTGAACAGGCCGACTCGCGCAAGGTGCTGATCACCGGCCTGGGTCTGGGTGTCGTGCTGCTGGTATTGATCGTGCCCTGGCGCAGCTCGGTGGAAGTACCCGCGTTGCTCGAAGCTTCGCGCACCAGCGCCCTGCACGCCCCGGTACCCGCACGCTTGAAAGCGGTGCATGTGAAGGATGGCCAGAACGTGACCGCTGGCGACCTGCTGCTGGAGCTGGACTCTCCCGACCTCGACTCGCGCCAGGCCATCATCCGCCGCGAGATCGACATTCTTCAGCTCCAGCTCCGACGCCAATCCGCACGCAGCGAAACGGCGGCCGATGCCGGCATTCTCGAGCAACGCCTGGCCGAGGCCGTGGCCGAATACCGCGGCCTGGCCGCCCAGCGCGAGCGCCTGCAACTGCGTGCGCCGCAGTCGGGCGTAGTGCGCGACCTGCAACGCGACCTGAGCGCAGGTCGTTGGCTGCACCCTGCAGAAGCGCTGACCCGGATCGTCGAGCCGGGGCTGCGCCTGCGCGGCTACCTGGCCGAAGAAAGCCTCTGGCGGATCGAAGCGGGCAGCATCGGTCGCTTCATCGCCGACGACCCGGCACGCCAGGCAATGAAAGTGCGCCTGGATGAAGTGGACGCAACCGGCGTCCCCTACCTGGAGCTGGAAGCGCTCAGCTCCGACCACGGCGGCCCCATCGCCGTAAGGCGCGACGCCCAGCAGCGCGCCGAGCCCGTACAGGCGCAATATGGCGTACGCCTGACGCTGCTGGATGACGGCGTCCACCCCGATCACCCGCTGCGCGGCATGGTGGTACTGGAGGGTGAACGGCAGTCGCTGCTAGGCGCGGCATGGCGGCGGATCGCGGCACTCGGGGTAAGGGAAAGCGGTTTTTAAGACAAGGATGCGACATGAGCCAGGACACCTTACCTCGATGCTCCCGCCTGCCCCTGGCGCCTCAATTACCCGCACTGCTGGAGGCGCTCGGCACGATTGCTGACGACGCCTGGCAACATCACTTCAACACCGGTTATTACGAAGGTGAATGGAGCGGCGTCGCGCTGATCACCCCGCAGGACGCACTTCTACCACTCGCACCGGGACAGGGCGCGCCCTTGCCGAGCGAATGGTGGCAAGACGAGGCAGCCTGGCCTGCCGTGCTCGCCCTGTTCCAGACCACCATTCGCAGCGCACGCCTTCTGCGACTCGGCGCTGGCGCTCGCATTCACGAACACTGCGACCCCGACCTCGGCCAGCCCGATGCAGACATGCGATTGCATGTCCCTCTGCTCAGCCCTCCGGGAGTGGAGTTTCTCGTCGACGGCCTGCAGGTGCCCATGAAGCCGGGCGAATGCTGGTTCATCGATCTGTCCAGGCCGCATCGGGTAGACAATCCAGGGCCTGGGGTGCGCGTTCATCTGGTGCTGGACTGCCAAGCCAATCCCTGGCTGCTGCAGCAGGTGGCAGCCGGTCTCGCGAACACCCCGGCGCTGCAGCCAGGGAAGGCGGAGCAGGCCTTCGCCGCCTTCCGCGAGCGGGTCACGCGCGATGCTGCCCTGGCCGAGCGCCTGCGCACGATTACCGACGCACACCTTTTCTGCGAGGAGGTCGTTCGCCTGGCGCACGATCTGGGAATGGACTTCTCCACCAGCGATGTCAAAAGCGCGATGCGCCAGGGCAAAAGGACATGGAACGAGCAATGGCGCGTCTGACTCCCGAGCAGGACTTCCATGGCTGGTTGCCGATTCGCATCTGGCAGGTGGACGGCCAGTGGCAAGTCGACTGGTGCTGGTTCGGCGAGCAGCGACTGACTCGCCCGTTCTTTCGCGACGATGTCGAACAGGCGCTACGCCTGCCCTTCAACCAGGCCTTTCACCGTCGAACCGGGCTGGATGTACTGCTGGCGTGGCAAACGACGAGCCCAGGACTGGCGCCCAGTGCCTTTATCTTCCATGCCTCACGCTGCGGCTCGACGCTGATGGCGCAAATGCTGGCGGCACTGGAAGGCAACATAGTGCTCTCAGAGCCGCCCCCACTGGACAGCCTCCTGCGTGCCCACCGACTGGACTCACGGGTCGCCCCCCGGCAATCCGCCTGGCTCGCAGCGCTGCTATCGGCCTATGGGCAACGACGGAGCGGCAATGAACAACGACTGTTCATCAAGCTCGACGCCTGGAACGTGTTCGAGGCGCCCATGCTGCTGGCCTTGTACCCGGACGTGCCACGGTTGTTCCTCTACCGCGACCCGCTGGAAATCGTCGTTTCCCAGTTGCGCCAGCCAGGATGGCATTGCGTGCCCGGCATGCTGGGCACGTCAGCGTTGCACGGCATTCAGGCCGCACCGCCCGAGCAGTACATCGCCCGCACGATCGGAAGCATTTTCGAAGAAGGCCTGGAGCTGTGCCTGGCGCAAGGCGGGATACCGGTGAATTACCTCGAACTTCCCGAGGCTCTTGTAGGCCGACTGCATCCCCACCTCGGCCTACAAGAAATAGACGCGCCTAGGCTACGCGAGGTCGCCTCGTTCAACGCCAAGCAGCCGGGCATTCATTTCAACGCCGGCGGCCAGAGCAAGCGCAACGAAGCCGATTCCACGTTGCGGGCGGCGATAGAGCAATGGGCTCGCAAACCTTACGAGGCTCTGGAACAGCTGCGCCGGTCCATCCCTACAACCACATCCCACTCAGGAGGAGCCTAAGCATGCTCGACAACGTCTCATCACTGACTCAAGGCATTGCAATCCGCCCCGCGCGCTACAGCGACGAAGACTTCCTATTTGGGCTTTACCGAAGCGCCCGGCCCGATCTGCAGTTGATCGACGAGGAAACCGAGTTCGTCGACCACGTGATTCAACAGCAACAGCAGGTGATGCAGTCAGGCATCGGCGCGGCCTATCCCAACGCCATGCACTATGTCATCGAAAAACTCGACATCCGTATCGGCTCTCTGGTGGTGGATTTCGGCCACAATGAGGTGCGGGTGCTCTACCTGGCTTTCGTCCCCGCCGCTCGTGGCCAGGGCTTCGGGCGCAGCGTGCTGCATGGTGTGCAACAGGCTGCCCGACAGGTGGGTCGACCAGTCGCAGCGGTAGTCTGGCGCAGCAACCCGCAGGCTCGCAGTCACTACCTGGCGCTGGGTTTCCAACTGGAGGAGGCCAGCGATGTGGCGGAACGGCTGGTGTGGTATCCGACTCCGGAATGAGGCCGACCGGGGTCAGTTGAAGGCGACCTGGAAGTAAGCCGTCCCCGCGTCGCGTCCCATATTGGGCACACGGGAAACGAACAAGCCTTCGAGCACTCCGCCCCCCGGCAGTTCCAGAGCACAGAGGCCATCGACGAAATCGATCTGCCCCTCGACACTCAGGGCGACGGCAAAAGGCATGCGGCTACCAGGCATCTGCGCCTGGGGCTTGAGATCGATCTGATCGATGCGAGCTTTCAGGACGCGGCCATCTGGAAGCAACAGAGGGTGAACGATACCCAACAGGGGCTGGAAGTGGCTGGCTTCGACTTGATGCAGCATGGGCTCTCCGGAAAGAGGCCGGGCCAGCGCGGCCCGGCTCGGCTCGATGACACAGGGGTCAGTTGCGGGACGGGAAGATGCCATTCAGAGCAATGCTGAAATTCACTGCCAGGAAAGGGTTCATCAGGCCGAACGGCTGGCTACCGCCCGCTGCTGCCGCGGTGACGGTTCCCCCCAGGCTGCTGGAAACACCCTGCAATGTCACCGGAGTGCTACCTAGCGCGTCGGAATAGATGGTGGCACTGCCCGGACCGGAACCTGAGGCACCTATAAATGAATTGGTCGCGGTGGGCGCGCTCACCGGATTGCTCGCAGTTGCAGCCAGTTGCACGTTGGTGGCGACAGTCAGCGCGCTGGTAATCGAATGGGTGTGCATCGGCATGTTATTAGGCGTCAGGGTTATGTTCTCTATACCGCCCATTTGGCCAATCGGGCGATTAGTCAAACCGCCGCCGGCGCCTTGCCCGATCGGCATACGGCCTTGCAGGTTCGGCAAACCGAAAGTGGAGGATCCATTGCCGCCATAGGTGGTACCCACCAGCGCGAATAGCGCGTTGAACTGCGAAATGGCCAAGAGTTGCCCATTACAGAACGCCCAGCCGGCAGGCGCGTATGGGAATGCAAAGGGTTGAATGGTGCCGATGAAAACTTCCATCTCTCATCTCCAGTTTTTATGGAATAGGTCACACTGCCCTACCCACTCACGTGATGGTAGAAAACGCAGTCCCCCAAGAGACATAAAAGCACTTCCGACGAAAGGCAGCATTATTTTCTTGCCAGAGCTCATAGCGGTTGACAATACCGATTCAAGCCCTCCAAATTCATTCATTGCTTGATAGCCGTGTGCGATCACAGGGAGTTGTAACATGTTCTGGAACAAGAATAAGAGTATTCCTAGCGCCCCCGTCTCATTGGTCTCTCGTACTCCCCTGGCCCTATCCCTAGAGCCGCGCATGATGTTCGACGGAGCAGTCACCGCTACGGTGGCCGAAGCGGCCGCACCATCCACAGATACCTCAGCCCCTCCTAGCGCAGACAGTGACCTAGCCGCGGCTCCCGCGTCGGCCACGGCGGACCAACGTCAAGAAATCGTATTTATTGACAGCAGTGTCGAGAACTACCAACAACTCGCCGGCAATATAGGCGTCAGTGCTGAGGTGGTGGTGCTCGACAGCAGCCAGGACGGATTGCAACAAATTGCCAGCTACCTGCAAGGGCGCGAGAGCATCGACGCAATCCATGTAATCAGCCACGGTTCCGAAGCCCTGTTGCAGCTAGGCACCACCACGCTGAGCCAATCCAATCTCGCCGCACACGCCGGCGAACTCGCAGCCATCGGCGCAAGCCTGACAGACGACGGCGACATTCTGCTGTATGGCTGCGACGTCGCGGCTACCGAGACCGGTGCCGCATTCATCAACGCCTTGGCGCAAGCGACGGGCGCGGACGTAGCCGCCTCAACCAACACCACTGGCACTGCAGGCCTGGGCGGCGATTGGGTGCTGGAGCGGCAAGTCGGCATAGTGGAGGCTGCGAGCCTGGCCTTCAGCGACTACACGGCAACGCTGGCAAATGGCACGCTGACCTTCTCCAGCGCGGTCAGCGGTACCACCGTCACGGATGGGCAAGGCGGCTCGACCGATCTGCCGGACATCGAGATCCAGATATCGAACATCAGCGATGAGAACGGCACCCCCGCAGGCACCCCCGTTTCCTGGCAAGATTCTGATTTTCTGTTTAGCAACGATCCGAATTTCACCGGCCTAACCGACGAGAACACCGGATCAAAAGGCATGTCGATCAAATCCGCCGACGGTGCCGAGTTCCAGATCAACGGTTTCCGCTACTACAACTGGGGAGAGACAGAGAGCACCACCATAACCGTCGCTGGTTATCGTGATGGCGTACAGGTCGCCACTACCACCTTCGAAGGTTGGAACTCCACTTACGATCCCATCGACGTCTCACTCGACAGCACGTTCGACTATGTCGATGAGGTGAGACTTTACATTTCCGCAGGCGGATATCTTGGAGATCAGTCGGCGAGCAATCACACCCTCAACAATATCCAGATAGCCGACGCGGTCGTCCCGTCGACCGCTCCCACCATCACGGCAAGCCCCGTAAACCCCTCCTTCACCGAAAACGGCAGCCCCGTCGACCTGTTCAGCGACGTCACGGCTGCAACCAATGACACCGGTCAGAGCTTCACAGGCGCCGCCTTCACAGTCACCAATGTCAGCAATGGTGCCTCGGAGGTTCTGAGCGTCGATGGCACGAGCATTGGTCTCACCAACGGCAACAGCGGCTCACTGGCGAACGGTGGAAATTACAGCGTCACTGTCGTATCTGGTACGGCTACGGTCACGCTCAGTGGCATGAGTCGTAGCAATGCCCAGATGGGCACCCTGATCGACAACATCACCTACAGCAACAGCAGCGACAATCCCGGCAGCAGCAACCGCGTCGTCACCATCACCTCAATTACCGACAGCGGCAGTAACAACAACACCCTAACCCCCAATATTGCCTCCACCGTATCGGTAACTCCGGTCAACGACGCTCCGACCCTTACCGCCACTGGCAACAATCCCACCTACACTGAAAATGGCAGTGTGGTCGATCTGTTCAATGGCGTCAGCGTTAACACCATCGAAAGCGGCCAGACCATCATCGGCATGACCCTGACCGTCACCAACCTGGCTGATGGCAGCAATGAGATCTTGCGCATCGATGGCACCGACATCGCATTGCTCAACGGCGGCAACGGCACGACGGCAGGCAATGGCATCAGCTACTCGATCAACCTCGTTGGCAATACGGCGACCATCACCCTGAGCAGCGCTGCTGGCCTCAGCGCGGCGGCAACGCAAACCGTGGTCGATGGCATGAGCTACCGCAACAGCAGCGACAGCCCCAGCACAACCACACGTGTCATTACCCTGACCAGCATCACCGACAACGGCGGCACGGCCAACGGCGGCGTCGACACGACTGCAACCTCGATCGCTACTTCGGTATCCGTGGTTGCCGTCAACGATGCGCCGGTTCTTTCCGGCGGGCCATACAACTTCGCGACCATTAACGAAGACACCGCGGCCACTGGTGTACAGGTAACGACGATACTGGCCAACCACACCATGATCGATGCCGATGTCGGCGCGCTGCGCGGTGTCGCCATCATCGGCAAGACCGGCAACGGCACCTGGCAGTACTCCACCGACAACAGCACCTGGACCGACTTCGGCGCCGTTTCGGGCACCAGCTCGCTGTTGATCGCCGCCACCACCTATGTTCGCTACGTCCCGGACGCCGCCAACGGCGAGACCGCGACCCTGACCTTCCGTGGCTGGGACCAGACCACCGGTACCGCCTCCGTCAACGGCATCCGTAGCCTGGCCGATACCACCAGCAACGGCGGCACTACGGCGTTCTCGGTCGGTACCGGGGCGGTCAACCAGATAGTCACCTCGGTCAACGATGCGCCGGTCATGATCGGCGTAGCGCCGACCCTGGGCGCGCTCACCGACACCTCGATCAACAACGGCGGTGCGATGGTCAGCGACCTGCTGGGCGGTGTGACCGACGTCGACACCGGCGCGCTGAAGGGCATGGCGATCACCGGCCTGAACGCGACCTACGGCAAATGGCAGTACAGCACCAACGCCGGCGGCACCTGGAGCGACATCGGTAGCGTTTCCGTCACGTCCGCGCTGATCCTGACCGCGCAGAACATGGTGCGCTTCGTGCCGGATGGCATCCACGGTGAAACCGCGACCATCACCTACAAGGCCTGGGACCAGACCAACGCCACCCTCGGCCTGCAGGGCACCAAGACCAATACCACCACCTCCGGCGGTACCTCGGCCTATTCCAGCCAGGTCGACACCGCCACCGTGGTGGTGACCGCCATCAACGATCGCCCGGTGGTGACGTTGACCGGTACTGCGGCTATCTGGACCGAGGCCAACAACGCCCCGTCCGACCGCATAGCGGTGGACTCCGGGGTGACCGTGTCCGACCCGGACGGCCCGAACCCGCTCAACGCCACCGTGCGCCTGCTGACCTACTACAGCGCCCAGGACAGCCTGGCCTTCGTCAACGACGGCCTGAGCATGGGCAATATCGTCGGCACCTGGAACGCCGGCACCGGCATCCTGACCCTGACGTCCGCCGGCAACACGGCGACCGCCGCGGAGTTCCAGGCCGCAATGCGCGCGGTGACCTACGGCAACTCCTCGGACATCCCGAACACCACCGGCCGTACCGTGCAGTTCCAGGTCACCGACGGTGGCGGTCTGTCCTCCATTGCGGTCACCCGAGACATCATCATCGTCTCGGTCAACGACTCGCCGACCATCAGCGCCCCGGTCTCGCAGTCGATCAGCGAGGACATCCCGACCGCGCTCGGCTCGATCACATTCAGCGACCTCGACTCGACCCTGGGCATCGTCACCTTCTCGGTCGGCACCGGTACCCTCAGCGCCACGGGTGCTGGCGGCGTGACCGTGGGCGGCACCTCGACCGCGCTGACCCTGAGCGGCACCCTGAACAACATCAACCAGTTCATCGCCAACAACCGCCTGGTCTACACCCCGGCGGCCAATGCCAGCGGTGACGTGACCCTGACCATCAACGTCAACACCACCAGCGTGTCCGACGCCACCACCACCATGACCCTGCAGGTCCAGGCGGTGAACGATGCGCCGGTGGCCACCGTGCCGCCGTCCATCACCGTGACCGAAGACGTGTCCAGCGTGATCACCGGCATCAGCTTCACCGACATCGATGCCGGCATCAACAGCGTCACCGCGACCTTCTCGGTGCCGAGTGGCACCCTGAGCGCCACCACCGGCATGGGCGTCACCGTCGGCGGCTCCGGTACCGGCCTGCTGACCCTGACCGGCAGCCTGGCCGATATCAACTTCTTCATCGCCGCCAACGGCCTGACCTTCAAGACCGCCCAGGACGCCACTGCCAACGTCCCCCTGACCGTCACAATCAACGATGGCGGCAACACCGGTAGCGGTGGCGAGCAGACCGATACCACCAGCGTAACGCTCGTGGTCACCGCCGTGAACGACGCTCCGGTCAACTCGCTACCCACGACACAGAGCGTCGATCAGGATGGCGCCCTGGTATTCAGCAGCGCCAACGGCAACCTGATCAGCATCAGTGATGTGGATGCAGGCTCCAATAACGTTCGAGTGACACTGACCGCCAGTAATGGTCTGCTGGCGCTCGGCAGTACTACCGGGCTCAGCTTCTTGGTGGGCTCTGGTAACGGTGACGGAACCATGACCTTCACCGGCAGTATCACCGATATCAACAGCGCCTTGAACGGCATGGTGTTCTCTCCCACCAGCGGCTACAACGGCCCAGCCAGCCTGCAAATCCATACCAACGACCAAGGCAACAGCGGCAGCGGCGGCGAGCAGACCGATACCGACATACTCGCTATCAACGTCAACAGCCTCAGCCCGCGTATAACCGATGTCAGTAGTTCCACGGCAAATGGCACTTACAAGATCGGCGATACCATTACCATCACTACAACCTTCGATCAGGCGGTGACAGTCGATACCAGCGGCGGTATTCCCGCATTGTTGCTGGAGACAGGTGCTGTTGATCGTAACGCGACCTATTTTTCCGGCTCTGGCAGCAACACCCTGACCTTTATCTACACGGTGCAGGCCGGTGATTTGAGCGCTGATCTGGATTACCAATCCACAGCCGCGCTGAGTCTCAATGGGTCAAGCATCCGTGGCCTCTCGGCCAACGATGCCGTGCTCACCCTGCCGAGCCTGGGCGCTGCCGGCTCTCTGGGCGCCAACAAAGCGTTGGTGGTGGATGGAGTACGCCCGGCCGCGGTCAACATCATTCTCAGCGACACCTCCCTGCGTATCGGCGAGACCACCACCCTCACCATCGTGTTCAACGAGGCGGTGCAAGGTCTGGATCTTGCGGACTTCACTACGCCCAATGGCAGCCTTAGCGGGCTCAGCAGCAATGATGGTGGCCTGACCTGGACAGCAACCTTCACTCCGAGCACCAACATCACCGACCCCAGCAACATCATCTCGCTCAATAACGCAGGGGTAATGGATTCGGCTGGTAACATCGGCACCGGCATCACCAATTCGGGCAACTTTGCCATCGACACCCTGCGCCCGACAGCGACCATCGTGGTCGCCGATACCGCACTGAGAGCCGGCCAGAGCACCACAGTGACCATTACGTTCAGCGAAGCGGTCAGCGGTTTTGCCATCGATGACCTTACAGTTGAAAACGGCTCCCTGAGCGGCCTCAGCTCCAACGATGGCGGCATCACCTGGACGGCGACCCTGACACCGGGCGCCAACGTCGTCGATAGCAGCAATCGGATTACCCTGAACAACTCCGGCGTGCAGGACTTCGCTGGCAACGCAGGCATTGGCAGCACCGAATCCAACAACTACGCCATCGACACGCAGCGGCCGACAGCCACTATCGTGGTCGCCGACACAGCCTTGAGGGCTGGCCAGAGCACCACCGTCACCATCACCTTCAGCGAAGCGGTGAATGGGCTGAGCACAGCTGATTTCAACGTGGCCAACGGCAACCTGAGCGGGCTCAGCTCCAGTGATGGCGGCATCACCTGGACGGCGACCCTGACCCCGAGCGCCAACGTTACCGACAGCACCAACCTGATCAGCCTGGATAACAGCGGATACACCGATGCAGCCGGCAACACCGGCACTGGAACCACCAGTTCCAACAACTACGCGATCGATACGGTGGCTCCAACCGTCAACAGCGTCAGCGTACCGGTGGGCGTTCCATACAATGCTGGCGACACGCTGACTTTCGTCGTCAACGTCAGCGAGAACGTCATCGTCGAAGGCAGCCCGCGCCTAGCCATCGACATGGGTGGCAACACTGTATTCGCCGACTACGTGGCTGGCTCCGGAACGGGAACCCTGGTGTTCCAGTACAGCATCAAGCCCGGCGACAACGACGCCGACGGCATTTCGGTGAACAGCCTGCAGAGCAATGGCGCAACGTTGCGTGACACCAGCGGTAACGCCATGAACCTGGCATTGAACAATGTCGGAGACAGCAGCGGCGTGATCGTCGACACCACGGCGCCCGGCGCCAGTGCCATCGTCGCGATCGATCCATCACCCACCAATGCCGATAGCGTACGTTACACGGTGATCTTCGACGAGGACGTGATCGGCGTGGATCTCGGAGACTTCAGCCTGGTTAGTAGCGGCAGCGCCAGCGGCACTTTGGGTAGCCTGGTACAGATCGACGGGCGGACCTTCCAGGTCACTGTCAACAACGTGGCCGGCAGCGGGACCCTCGCATTGGCCTTGAACGCCAGCGGCAGTGCCATTACCGATACCGCCGGCAATCTGCTGGTGAGCAGCTTTATCGGGCAGGCCTACAGCCTGACGCAAAGCGAAGGCGATCCGGAGTTTCGCGCCAATCCGCCGAGCCAGAATATCGACATCCCGAGCTTGCCGCTCCAGCCCACGCTGCCCGGCCTGCCTCCTCCTCCGACCATCTCGCCGCTGCTACCTCCGCCACTATTCGAAGTACCGACTTTGGGTAGCGGCATTCCAACGCTGGGCAATATTTTCATCAACCAGAATCCGCTGGCGCCCAGCTATATCGCTCAGGTCTTCGCCAGCTCGAGCGATTCCGGCGGCAATGGCTCAGGCATCGGCTTCCTCGGTTTTGGTGGTGGCGATGGCGGGGTGTTCGGCAGCAGCAGCCTTTCCAGCATCTTCTCCAAGGATGTGCTGCAGGAGAACGAGCAGCTGGAGGCTTTCGACAAGACACCACAGACGGGCGGTGCCGGTGGCATGTTCGGCACGCCCACGTTGGGCCAGCAACTGAACGAACTACATGAGAACGAACAGCGCCAGCACCGGGAGCTGGCACTTGCACTACAACAAATCGCGGCGGCACAGCAGCCAGCCTAAGCCAATACATAACGACGAGAACGAGTGAGTTGGTGCCGTGACAAGGGGGCGGCCCAAGGATGAAAAAGAGCCAAACACTATTTGCGGTCAGCCTGCTGACCCTGGCTATCAGCGGCTGCGCAGTGACCAGCCAACCCATCGACCGCAGCGTCAGCGAGCAACGTGCGCAGCAGGATCTGGCAATCATGTTCAAGGATCAGGAACCGCTCAACGGCCCTCTGACCTTGCACGAGGCCATGGCCCGAGCATTGAAGTACAACCTCGAAGCACGCCTGAAGGTCATGGAAGAAGCCATGGCGCAACGTCAGGTCGACCTGGCCACTTTCGACATGCTGCCGCGCATGGCACTCTCCGCCGGCTATGCCGGGCGCAATAACGTCAGCGCGTCCAGCAGTCAGAGCATCGAGACCGGCACCCAGTCTCTGGAGCCTTCCACCTCGCAGGATCGCGACCGCGGCGTAGCCGACCTGACCATGGTCTGGAACGTGCTGGACTTCGGCGTCAGCTACGTCAGCGCCAAGCAGCAGGGCGATCAACGCCTGATCGTGCAGGAGCGCCGCCGCAAAGTCGTCCACACCATCATCCAGGACGTGCGCTCGGCCTACTGGCGCGCCGTAGCCGCCGATCGCCTGCTGACCCAGATCGACAGCCTCATGGCTCGTGTCGGCCAGGCCCGAGACAACAGTCAGCGCCTCAGCGAACAACGCATCGGCGATCCTATCCAGGCGCTGGGCTACCAGCGTGCCCTGATCGAAGCCACACGCCAGCTCGAAGAGCAGCGCCGCGCCCTGTCGCTGGCCAAGACCGAGCTGGCTACCCTGATCAACCTGCCGCTGGGCACTCAGGTCGAACTGGCCCCTGAGGACGGTTATCAGGTCCCGGAACTGAAGGTGGCTCTCGATACGCTGGAACAGGAAGCCCTGGCCAGCCGACCAGAGCTGCGCGAGCAGGACTACCAGGCGCGCATCAGCGCAGCCGAAACCCGCAAGGCCATGTTGCGACTGTTGCCAGGCCTGGAGTTTTCCGCCGGCGGACACTACGACAGCAACTCGTTCCTGGTGAACCAGAGCTGGGCCGACTATGGCGTTAAGGTGACCTGGAACCTGTTCAATGTGCTCTCCGCTCCTGCCGCCATCGATGTCGCCAAGGCCGGCCAAGAGGTCGCCGATGCACGGCGCCAGGCCATGTCCATGGCCGTCCTGGCCCAATTGCACGTCGCCAATGCCAACTTCCGCGAAGCGCAGCGCCAGTTCCAGACCAGCCAGCAACTGGCCGGCCTGGATGGGCAGATCGTCGAGCAGCTGCGCAATCGCCACCAGGCACAGGGTATCGGCGAACTGGAGTTGATCCAGGGCGAGCTGAACACCCTGCAGGCAGATCTGCGCCGTGATCTGGCCTACGCCGAGCTGCGCAACAGCTACGGCCAGGTATTTGCCAGCGTCGGCCTCGACCCGCTGCCGGAGAGCGTCGCTTCCGACAGCGTCGCCGATATCGCAGCTGCGCTCTCCAGCCGTGAAGCGCAGTGGCAGGCAGGCCAGCTCTAGCCTGTCAGCACTCGCCAGCGAGACTGGCGATCCAGCGGTCGATCACCTCCAGCCCTTCGCGGTGGGAGGTGGAGCGTCCCAGTTCGGGCATCATGATGCTGGGATCGGTGCTGTGCAGGCGGAAGCTCAGCACCGACTTCTCCGGCGCACCGGGATGAATGTCCACCAGACGGTCACCGGAGCCCTTGCCAGCCGCCACCGGCTGCTTGCACAACCCGTAGGCGATGCTCAGCGGCGTGATGGGATCGAGATACAGGCCGGAGGTGCGCCCCGGCCCTTCCGGGTTATGGCAGTGCGAGCAGTTGGCATCCAGGTAGCTGCGCGCCTGAGCCTGTAGATTTTCTCCCTGTCGCGCCTCGCCCCATCGTGCATTGCGTGGCAGATCACTCACCTGCGCCGGGACGCCCTGCAGAAAACCGACCGTCTGCCAACGCAGCAGCTGGTTGGCCGCGCCATCGGCATAGGCAAAATCCTTATTCAGATGGCGCGCCTTCGGCCCCAGCGGCTGCACGCCCTTGCCGGCCTGCTCTTCATGGCACCCCGCACATTGATTGGCGTCAGGCACCTGATAGTCGACCGCCAGCATCTCGCCGCGCTCATCGTGCAATTCCAGGTCGAAGCTGGCGCCCGCCCAGTCCAGGGTCGCCTCGCGCTGGGCGTCATCCCAGACGTAGGGCAAGGCGACCCAGCCCTGCTCCTGACGCAGCAGGATACGCGTCTCTATCAGCCTCACCTGTTCAAGCTCTACCGCTTCGGCGTCGCGCTGCTCGCTACGCTGCAAGCGTCCCTGCGCGTCGCGCGGGTAATAGAAGGTCTTGCTCAGCACCGTACCCAGCGGGTAATCGAAGCGCGCTTCGCCGTACTGCGCGCTGCTGCCTTGCGGCATCCAGAGGGTGCGCAGCTTATGCGCATAGTCGGTGAACAGCGGCGTATTGAGGTCATAGGGCAATACGCCGTCGACTGGCTGCAGCTGGCCGTCGCGCTGTTGCAGCACGCCCCAGCCACTGAGCTTTTCCGGATAGTTCTCACCACTCGGCAGATACAGAGGCGCACGCGGCTGCTGCTCGCAGGCGGCAAGCAGCACGGTAGTGAGCACTAACCAAGCGTTCCTCATGCGCCCTCGCCTTTTTCTTCCAGCGCGGCGCGCAGTTCGACGGCGGGCAAACGGGGCAGCTCGCAGCGATGCGGCTCGATATCGGTGCTGATGTTCTTGTAACCACCAGGCCCGTCGACATTGACGATGCCGGCGTCACCATTGTCGATGCAGATCGCCAGTTCGGGTGGCAGCTTGCCGCCTTCCAGCTTGTCAGGATTGACGTAGCCGTCCCAGAGAATGTCCGGCAGACGACCGTTGAGGCCGAATTTCGCCAGCTTGAGCGCCTTCAGCTCCAGGTTGTCCGGGCTTTCGCCCGCTGGGCCGAAGCGGTTGCCATGGATATGGATGGCTTCCGGATAGGGATCGAAATCCTCAGTGGTGGAGAGATCGGTGTAGCCGGTGCTGAAGTAACTGCTGACGATGACATTGGCGGTGCGGTGGTCGCCGATATCGTTGTCGAAGATTTCCACCTTGTCGTTGGAGTTGACCAACACGCCAGAGCCCGCCGGCACGCTGGCCACCGGCGTGCCCTTGTGACCGAAATTCTTATGGTTGTTGCCTTCGACCTTGTTGCGATAGACCCGCGTGGTGTGTCCCGGCTGCGGCAGGTTGGGCATGTTGAAGACCAGAATGCCGCCGGTATTGCCGGTGGCGACGTTGTCATAGACGTCGGCACCGATGGTGTTCTCGATCTCGATGCCGGCGACGTTGCGCTCGGCACGGCTGTTGCGCACCACCACGTTACGCGACTGGCCGACGTAGATGCCGGCATCCGAGGCGCCGATGGCGACCACGCCGTCGATCAGTACGTTCTCGGTCTGCACCGGGTAGATGCCGTAAGCGCCATTCTCGGTCGCCGGGCCATTGGTCCACTCAGTCCGCACGCGGCGGATGATGATGTTCTCGCCGCCAACGATTTTGAGTGCATCGCCCTTGGTGTCTTCCAGCGCCAGGTCCTCGATGGTGAAGTCGGACGCACTCACCAGCAGCCCTTCGGCGCCGGACTTCTGGCCCTTGAAGTTAAGAATGGTCTGGCCCATCCCGGCACCACGCAGCGTCACCCCACTGATCTTGAGGCTGAGGCTACGATCCAGTTGCCAGGTGCCTTCGGGCAGCTCGATCACCTCGCCAGGCTTGGCCTTGATCAGCCGGGTCTGCAGTTCTTTCTGGAAATCCTGACTGACAGCAGGTGGCGGTGCCTCGGGTTCCCCACAAGCGGCAAGTGTCAGGGAGATGGCGAGTAGTGTTGGCACGGCTATACGCATGGCGGAACTCCGGATTTTGTTCTTATATGATTGGTACTATAGTGCCAGATAAGAAACACGCCAATCCCGCGCAGCTTCGCAACGGCCTTCCGCACACCTTGGAAAAGGCTTTAGCTGCGAGGTGTTTGCACCACCAAAACAATTCGCGGACAAGTCCGCTCCCACAAGATCGGTGGGCTTACCTCGGTGGGAGAACGTCGCTGAGAGTGCTGCAACACTCCACGCCACCTGCGCCATCGTAGGAGTGACTCAACCGTGAGGCATTTGCGCCGCCAAAACAATTCGCGGACAAGTCCGCCCCCACAACATCAGCAGGCTTGCTTAGCCCTGTGGGAGCGGACTTGTCCGCGAAGCGTTGTGCTGCGACTGCCTCAGCGCGGTACGGCAGGCTTTTTCGCCGGTTTCCTGCCCTTGCCTTTGCCCGCGCCAGCGCGCTCGCGCGCAGCCTGCTGATTACGCGCCTCGGCCGCCGCCTTGGCCTGTTCGCGCTTGTCCCAGGGTTTGCTGCCATCGCTGGCGCGAGGCGGCAAGCCGGTGTGCTGGGTCAGAATCTTACCGCCAGCACCCACTTTCTTGCTGCCGACCGGCGTAGAGTTCTTGCGCCGCGCGCTCTGGTACTCGTCGGTCTGCGGCTGATAAGTCGGGATCAGCTGGTGCTTGCCGTTACCGATCAAATCGCTACGGCCCATGCGCTCCAGCGCCTCGCGCAGCAGTTGCCGCTGCTCGTCGCCGCTCATGCCATCGAGCATCGCGATCTGCGCCGCCGCGCTCTCCAGCCCCTGCGCCGGCTTGCCGGCGGTGGCGGCGCGCGCCATCAGGTGCCGGTCCAGCCCGGCCTGCGCATCCAGCCCCTGCCGCGCCATCTGTCCCAGGCTGATGGTCAGCCCCACGAACCAGGGCTTGAGTCCGGCGAGGCGATCGATCGGCAGCCCGTTGGCGGCGGCGTAATCCTGCAGTCGCCGCCAGGTATCCGCATCCAGTTCGTCCTTGAGCAGGCGGCCATCGCGGCGCAGTGCGGCCTGCGCCATCTGCGTGGCCAGCGCGGGCGAGTTCATTTCCTCCGGCGCCAGCTCGAACAGCAGTTGGCCCGAAGCGTCGAAGGCCGCGTCCACGTCCGCCGACAGCGGGTAATCATCGGCCCTGAGCAGGTGGAACGAGCCCAGCAGGTAGAGCTCGGCACCCTTGGGCCCGCTCGCCTTCCACAGCAGCGGCACCGGCGGCGCCTTGGCCGGAGTAGCGGCCGCCGGCACCTGCCGAGCCAGCAACGGCGCCGGCGTGCCCAGCAGCATCACCGATCCCAGCAGCAGCGCCGCGGCGCGGATCATCCATTTCATGTCGCGTCTTCCTGTGCGGGTTTGACGTAGGTTTTCTCGCCGGCTTCGACCGGCAGGTCCAGCCGGTTCTCCGGCGGCGGCAACGGGCAGGTGGCGAACGGGGTGAACGCGCACGGCGGGTTGTAGGCGCGGTTGAAATCGATAACCACCTGGCTCTTGTCGTCCGGCGTCTCCAGGTCGATGTAGCGGCCGGCGGCATAGCTGCCGTGGCCGCTGGTGCGGTCGGCGAAGATCACGAACAGCGGCCGGCCCGGCTCGCCCAGCGCCTCCAGCCGCCAGGTGCGGCCATCGCGCTCGAATTCGATGGTGCCGGCGTTGGCCTGTTCGGTGGTCAGGCCGGTGATGTCGAC
>NZ_DJSX01000090.1:0-21079 GCF_002439135.1 Pseudomonas sp. UBA6323
TTTTCAGTGGGTCATTACATCGGCGACAAGGCCTTCGCTCACCGCGTCCGACAGCGCAAAGCCGATGTCCAGCAGATCGTTGTGCAGGCCCTTGAGCTGCTGCGCGAAAGGCAGCTCGAAGACGCGAATCTCCAGTTCGGGCTCTTCCTCGCGGCTGCGCGCCAGCAAGGTGGCAATGTGGGGCTGCGCCAAGCTGTCGCAGATGGCGATGCGCAGATAACCCTGATAGCCCTGCGCCGCCGCCTTTGCGGCACTCACCGCCTGCTCCACGGTGGCCAGCACACGCCGGCACTCACCGAGGAACACTTGACCGGCCCAGGTCAGTCGCGTCTGGTGCGCGCTGCGGTCGAACAACTGCACGCCGAGCGTGGCTTCGAGATTGCGCATTGCGCGCGACACAGGCGATTGTTCTACGCCAAGGCGCTCGGCCGCTCGCGCGAAATGCAGTTCTTCCGCGACCGCAACGAAATAGCGCAGTAGTCTGAGTTCCAATGCGGCCTCCTGTTTGCCTCGTTCCTGGCCTGCGTCCACCTCATGCGGATTGCGCCTCGCTTTCTCCTTCGATGATTGGCAAGAGGTTCCGGCGTTGCATGCTTGCCTATTCGGATAGGCAGATCGCATCCGAAAATTACGGAGGTTGAGGCGGAACGCTACCTGGCCGAAGACCTGAGAACCTCAATCACCGCGACGCTGCACTACCGCCTGATCCACAGGTTCAGTTCAATCAATTCCCGGGTTGCAGCTCCACACGCACCTCGCGCGATTTGCCGGCCCGTTCCACTGACAAGACCACCACATCGCCGACCTTCCTGTCGTCTAGCCGCGCGAGCAGCTTGGCCACATCGTCCGTCGCCTTGCCATCAACATCGATGATGCGGTCGCCCGGCACGATGCCTTGCGGCGTGACTTCGACACCCGCGAGGCCGGCCTTGTGCGCTGCCGAACCAGGGGTAACACGCAACACGAACACGCCCTTGCTTCCGGTCAGTGCAAGCAGGCGCTGATTGAGCTGTTCGTCCACCTCAATGCCCAGCGCCGGACGGATGTACTTACCGGTCTTGATGAGTTGCGGGACTACGCGCATGACGGTGTCCACCGGCACGGCGAAACCAATCCCGGCCGAGGCGCCGGAGGGGCTATAGATCGCCGTGTTGATGCCGATGAGCCTTCCTGCCGAATCGAGCAGCGGCCCACCGGAGTTGCCAGGGTTGATGGCGGCGTCGGTCTGGATCAGGTGATCGATGGCCGGGCCGCCCGCTTCTCCGGGTAACGAGCGGTCGAGCGCGGAGACGATGCCGGTGGTGAGCGTCCAGTCCAGGCCGAAGGGGTTGCCGATAGCGAACACCTTCTGACCCACCTTGAGGTCGGCACTGGTGCCGACCGGCACGGCCGGCGGGCGCTTGAAACCGACGCCAATCTTGAGCACGGCGATGTCGTGCGCTGGGCTCGTCCCCACCAGCGCGGCCTGGTAGTCGCGGCCATCGGCGAGTTTGACCGTGGCTTCAGAAGCACCCTGGATGACGTGGAAGTTGGTGACGACGTGGCCGGCATCGTCCCAGATAAAGCCCGAACCGGTGCCGCGCGGCATGGAAAAGACATTGCGAGTCCAGACGTCGCGCACCAGCTGCGCGGTGGTGATGTAGACCACCGAAGCGCGCGATTCTTCGAACAGTTCGATGGTGGCTTTCTCGTCCGCCGCCAGATCGCCACGCGCCGTCACGGTGCGATCTGCCGCCTCGCGCGGACTGAACCAGGCCTCGATGGCGGGCAGGAACTGCCACAGCAGCATGAGCGTGGCAATACAGGCGGTGATGAAGAGCCAGCGCCGGATGAAGGGGTCCGGTGCGGGGCGTGGGTACGGGTCGGGGTAGGCCATGAGAAGTCTCCTGTTGATAGGCAATCAGCGCCACAGCCCGCTCGGGTGCCAGCGCGGCGGGCGCGGCGTCACAGCGGATTCCGGCAAGAAATGGGGCGCGTGGAATGGCAACGCTGATGCTGGCCCAGGCGCCAACGTCAGCAGGCGTGCGATACGCTCTTGCGTTGCCGGATGCGTGCGCAAGCAGGAGGGCTCGGGATTGCCCCATCCCGGCCACAGCCAGGCACGCCAGGAGCGGCTGACCCGCTCGATTTTCGCCAGCGCGGACGCCAGCCCCTGCGGGTCGCCCGTCAGTTCCGCCGCGAGGCGGTCAGCGTCGAACTCACGCACGCGAGACAAGCCGAGCTGTGCGAGCAGGGCCAGCCGGGGCGATGCGGCCAATAACAATAGACCAGGCCAATAGACCTCCGCCGCGCCAACCAGCAGCGCGGGCAGGTTGAGCAGGATCGCGATTTGTCCCATGAGGGCCAGCAGGCTCGTGAGGCGACTGACGGAATCCGCCAGCCTCATGACGCGCAGATCCTCATTGGTGATGTGCGCGATCTCGTGCGCGAGCACACCCGCCAGCTCGCGTGGGCTCAGGCTGCGCAGCAGGCCATCGGTGAGGGCGATCGATGCCTCCTGCTTCGATCCGGTGGCGAAGGCGTTGACGACGGCACTGGGCACATAGTGCGGCACCGGCGTGGCGGGCAAACCGGCACGGGCGGGCAGCTCGCGCAACAGGGCCCACATCTCGTGGGCTTCTTGCGGGTGCAAGGCCCGTACGCGGTACAGGCGCAAGCTCAGCGCCGACGCGGCTACCGGTTCCAGCAGCAACGCACCTGCAACGGCAAACAGCGCGAGCCACAGGCCGCCTTCCCCAAACGGCAGTCTCCCTGCTGCGGCTGCGATCCCGACCAGGGTCAGGACCAACAGCCCGGTCTGCAGGCGGTTGAGCCAGCGGTGTTGCAACAGCGCCGTGCGCGGATCACTGGGATGATGACGGGTCATGCTCAGAGGTCTCGGCGGCGCGGTCGCCGCGCTTGCGCAGCAGCCAGTAGGTCGCACCCAGAGCCAGCGTGGCGCCTGCCAGCGCGGCTATCTTTGCGGGGCTCGCCTCGGGGTCAAGGATCACGAACTTGCGCGCCAGCGCGATCAGACCGATGAGGATCACGGTCTTGACCTGGATGATGCTGTCCCGACGCAGCGCCACGCGAACAATGGAATGCTTGAACTCCATCGCGATCAAGAGCGTCATGATCATGCCGAACACACTCTGGAATACCTTGTGATCCAGGGGATTGAAGGCATCGAGGACCAGCAGCGTGAAGACGATGGCGATGAGCTGGAACAGCGACACCACGATGATGACGGCAATTACCGCCGACAGAACGAGGGCGACGACCTGCTCGAAGCGCTCGTATAAACTCATGATGGCCCATTGGTCACGGAAGACCTGAAATGGATTGCGGCCTGTTGACTTCATGCAGATGGACTCCCTGCGACATTGCCGCTGTCGAGACGGCGGCGCATCGCACTGATGTTTCGTTCGACGAGCTCGGCCGACATGCCAAGCGACGACATCACTTGTTCCGCCAGCCCAAGGCCTGCGGCAAAGGATTGCTGGTACACACGCACGTTGGGCATGGCGCGAAATGCATCGGCCGCGGTCGTACTTCTGCATGACACCCACAAGGTCAGCGCCGGACGGCGCTCGGCAATCGCCTGGGCGATGCGCAGCACTTGCTGGGCATGGGCGAACGTGAGCACCACCAGACGCGCTTGCGCCAACCCGGCAGCCAGCAGGGTATCGGGCCGACTCGCATCGCCATGGAACACCGGCACGCCGGCGGCACGCGCGGCCTCGACCTTCTGCGCGTCCGCCTCCAGCAGCAGATGCGCCACGCCGGCGTGGCGAAGAATCTCGCTGACTGTCAGGCCAAGCTCGCCCGCGCCGCAAACGATGACATGGTCTCGATATCGCGCCGTCTGCGCGGCGATCTCGACTTCTTCAGCCTGGGGTGGCTGAATGACGCCGCCGGTGCGGCTCAAGAACCGGGCAAGTACATCGTGATGGCGGATCAGTAGCGGTGCCAGGGCCATGCTGAGCACCAGCGCAACTAGCATGGGTTGTACGACGGTCGCGGGGATCAGATGCTGCTGCAAGACCATGCCCAACAACAGCAGGGCGAACTCGCCGCCATGCCCCAACGCTATGCCCGTGCGCCAGGCATCGAGGGCGGACAAGCGCGTCGCCCGCAAGGCCAGGGTATTGAACACGATCTTGACCGGCACCAGCACTGCCAGCCACGCCAACACCGTCAGCGGTGCCGAAAGAATCTGTGCTCCGTCCAGCTGCAGGCCGACAGTCACGAAGAACACCCCCGACAACACATCGCGAAACGGTTTGAGGTGGTTTTCCATGTGGTGCCGGACGTCGCTCTCGCCCAGCACCATCCCGGCCAGAAACGCGCCCAGGGCGGCGGATACGCCGACGGCGTGCGCAGCGGCGGCCGCGGCCACGACCACACACAGGGAGGCGAGCATGAACGCTTCCTCATGACCTTGGCGAGCCACCCAGCCCAGCAGGCCATGCAACAGACGGCGCGAAGCAACCGCCGCTGCTGCGAACAACACCAGCACGCCCAACACTTCGAGCAGCATGCTCTCGACCTTCGGCGACTCGCCGCGCGCCCAGATCGCCAGCAAGGCCAACAGGGGCACGCTGGCCAGATCCTGAAAGACCAGCACGGCGATGGCGCTGCGGCCATGGCGTGTGGTGAGTTCACCCTGGTCGGCCAACTGCCGGCTGACCAGCGCCGTGGAAGACATGGCCGCCGCAGCGCCGAGCAGCGCAGCGCTCTGAGCTGGCTGCCCCAACCCCATCAGCATCAGGGTCAGAGGTGCGGCCACAGCGACCATCTGCAAACTGCCAGCCACCAGTACGGTCTTGCGAGTGAGCCAAAAGTGCCCGAGGGAGAATTCCAGTCCGACCATGAACAGCAGCAGCGCCACTCCCAGCTCGGACAGAAAATCAAGCGCTTCTCCCGGCGCGATCACGCCGGTGACTGAGGGGCCCAGTAAGGCGCCGGCGGCGAGGTAACCCAGCAAGGCGGGCACTCTGAGCGCAGCCGTCACCACAGCCGCCAGACTGCACGCCGCCAGCAGACTCAGCGTAACGCCCAGCAGGCCCTGCATCGGTCAGCGCCCAAGCTGTGCCGATACCCAGCGCACGATGTCCTGCGCGCCCATCACGCCGGCCTGACGGGCGATCTCCCGCCCACCCTGGAACAGGGCGAGCGTCGGGATGCTGCGGATACCGAACTGCGCGGCCAGGTGGGGCTCAGCCTCGGTATTCACCTTCGCCAGCCGGATCCTGGGTTCGAGCTGGTGCGCCGCTTGCTGGAACTGTGGCGCCATCATCTTGCACGGCCCGCACCATGGCGCCCAGAAATCGACCAGCAGCGGCAGATCGCTGCGCTCCACGTGGCGCGAGAACGTCGCCGTGGTCAACTCGATGGGCTCGCCCGTGAACAAGGGCTGCTGGCAGCGGCCACAGTTGGGATGTTCCGATAGCTTCGCAGTCGGTACGCGGTTGATGGACTGGCAATGCGGGCAGACAAGGTGAAGATCATTCTTCATGGTTCGCCTCCTTGGACCACAGTGAGGCTGCCTCGCTTCGGGTCGCAGACAATGCCGACCAATCAACGCCTTGGAGCCAATCGTTCCCGTCTTTGCTTACTCCGGCCTCTTCCAGATGAGCAGCGATGAATGCTTCGGCCTGCATGAGCCACCTTTGGACAGTATCTTCCTTACTAGGAATCAGCAGGATTTCAGAGACGCTGCTGGCATTCAGCCCGTCCACACGGATAAGCAGAAAAATGCGCCGCCACAAACGCGGCATGTCCTTCAGCAGGTCAAATGCAAAAGCGAACTCGCTCGACCGATCAATCAGCTCCTCCTGTTCCGCGATCGTTGCGACATCGGGATGCTGACTGCCAGCGAAGATATCGGCCAGCTTGAGTGTGTCATCGGGCTGATAAAATTCGAAGATTTCCTCTTCCACCATGGCCTCGGCGACGTCTTGGGCATCCGGTTCGACCGGCGCGTCCAGAGAAACGAATTCGCCAAATTGCCGGCTGCTTGCCACTTCGTTATCCAGGACGGCGAACAGATGCTTCAGAAGACCGGTGTAAGCCTCTTTTTCCCCCGGCACGGATTGCCATTCCACCTCAGCTCGGACAATCGCTTCATCCACCACGTCGCGCAGCGTCGGATAATCGCGCGGTAAATCGCCGACGGCACGCAGATAAGCCAGCTCACGCCTTGCGACAGCCTCAAGTTTCGACAGTAGAGGCATTCGGGTCGCCTCGGCCTCATGGGCGGCTGACGCGGGTTTTGCGGCAATCCGCACCTTGAGCTCGCGCAAGCGCTCGCGTCGTGCTTTGCGCTTGATTTGATCCTGAGCATGCAGTCGGTCAAAATGCTTCTTGGCCTGACGGAACAACGACTGTGCGAGCATCTGCGCGAGGGGCGTCAGCTCGTCATGTGATGCAGTAACGCTGACAGTCTTTTTGCCGGGCAGGTGCATATAGCCACTGGCCAGAAATTGCCGCTTGATCTTGTCGCGATCAAGGACGATTTGAAGTCGCACTGAATCTTTAGTGTGTTTGTCGAGCAATGGCTTGAGGGCGTGCTCGATCACATTTCCCAAAGCTCTCTGCCATGGTTCATGAAACTCTTTGTCGATAGCTCGATAGCTATATTGAATCTGCATGCATGACTCGCTTGATGTCATTTCTATAGAGGCACGAACCGAAAATGCTCATATCCATAGAATTTAGTTTGACCCGCTCTTATCCCTGGCGCGTTTTGCAAAGACGCCAACTCAAGAACAAAAGCGTGACACCATAGACTGCCGCATAGAAGCCCAACAGCCAGCCTGCGGCCAGGAATGACTCGACCGGACGGGAAAAAAATATCCACAGGACGATAGCGCCAAGGACAATCGAGAGCAGTCCACTGAAGGCAAGCCAAATTTCACCCTTGATTTCTTGACGCAGCCGAACGGCGGCGGATGTCTCCAGCACACCGGTGAAAATCGCCCAGAAGCCCACGCTAGCCCATAAAAAAGAAGCCAAGACTATCGTGGCGACCCAAGGAGCAACCAGGACGACGACGCCCGTAAGTATGCCGACAATGCCGCTGAACAGCAGCCAGCCCCAGCGCCCTTTTTTCTGGATATGGCGCACCGCTGCAACCAAGTTGAAAGCGCCATTGACCAAGGAAAATGCGCCGAACACTAAGGTCATGGCCAACAGAGCCGATTGTGGCATCCAGAACGCAAGGGCTGCGAAAATCAATGCCAAGACACCGCGCAACGCAAAAATCCACCAATTTTTGGTCAATGAACAGAGTGTTTTGGTGGACTCATCCGCACTGGAATCGGCGATGGCGTCTGTGTTCATGCTATATCTCCTAAAGATCTAATGGGGTGAAAAAGCAAACACTCCTGAGCCAAGAGAGGGGCGCGACGCGCCCCTCTTAGGCCCTATCCAGCGGTTTCAGAACAACTTGGACAGCTTTGCCTTGATTTCATCGAGCCAGCCTTTTCCGCCGCCTCCCCCAGCCGTCTTTTGCTTGACTTTCTTGAGTTCAGCATACAGGGGCTCAAAGTCCTTCTTCTTTCCATAGCCCAGCAGTTCTGCCATTTCCAACTGCTGCCGCGCTTCGTTCAATAATGTCTCCAGGCGCTCATTGGACGCTTCGCTCCGCTGACCATCTTCTACCAGGGTCTCGGCGCGCTTCAGGAGCAGCCTGGCGCGCAGGGCGGGCAGCGGATGCACGCTGCGCGTCTCGACCAGCGTGCTGAGCGCTGCCTGCAGCGCGGCTTTGGCTTCTTCAATCTTGCCCTGATCGATCAGCGGCACGACTGACTTCACGGCTGCGGGATAGGACGCCAGAGGGATGTTGGTGACCACGATCACGATTTCACTGGCCAGCAAAGCCAGCACGTAACGTGCCTGTTGCACCTCGCCATGTTTGAGGGCATCCAGCGCCTCGTCGGTCATCGCCTCAATGGTTTCCGTGTTGGCGAACAAGTCGTGCACGATGGTGCGCACATCAACGGGGGCCAGGGCGAGCGTGGGTTCGCGCGCAACGATCAGCTCCAGCTTTCCCGTCACTTCGGCCAGCGTTGCCAATGCGCGTGCAGCGTCCTTGCCGTCAAGTGCGGCCAGCGCAGATTTGGTCAGCGCCAAGGCCGAGACGGCCTCATCGAGGACTTGTTTACGTTTGTCTGCCGCCTGCGAGTCCGTTTCCTTCTGAACCTCAGGCTGTACCTCCGTGACGACTTCAGGCTTGGCCTCTGGACTGACAGGAAGGCTGCTTACCGCGGCCTGTTCGTTTATTTCTTTGGCCGTCGCATTGGGATTCGATGCTTGCTCGTTCATGGTGATATGCCTCGTATGAGTTAGTGAAAATAGGCGAATCTATTGGGGCTGACTGCGAACATCGCGAGACTGACCGACAGAGCAGTCAGCCCCTTCATCACCTCAAATCAGCTCTTGGAGGCGCGTCTTCAACTCGTCGAACCATCCCTTGCCGCTTTTGCCACCAGCCGACTTTTGCTCAATGGACTTCACCTGATCGAAGATGGGCTTGAAGTCCGCCTTCTTGCCATAACCCAGGATCTGCGCCAGCTCGATTTCCGTGCGCACGTAGGCCAGCAGGGCGCTGAGCTCCTCGCTCTGTTTGGCATCGCGCTTGTCGGTCTCGGCCAGCTTTTCCGCTTTTGCCATCGCGGCTTCAGCCCGTAGCACGGGCAGAGGAATGACGACCGAGGTCACCACCAACGTGTTCAGTGCTCGGGCGAGTGTCGCCTTGGCGTCTTCGATCTTGCCGCTGTCGATGAGCCGTGCGGCCGACCTGATCGCAGCCGGGTACGTTGCCATCGGCAGGTTGTCGGTTTCGATCACGATTTCGCTGGCCAGATTGGCGACGATGGGCCGGGCCTTTTGCACCTCGCCATCCTCCAACAACTCCCGAGACAACTCGACCGCTTTCTTGACCGATTCCACGTTGGCGTGGATATCGTGGGTGATGACGCGTACATCGACGGGCGCCAAAGCAAGTCTTGGCTTACGCGCCAATACCAGTTCCAGCTTTCCGCTGGCCAGTTCCAGCGCAGCGAGCGCCTCCTTGGTCTTCCTTGCATCAAGGAGGATCAATGCCTCCTGGGTCTTGGCCAGCGCAGTGATTGCATCTTGGGCGAGTTCGGCGCGCTTTTTCGCGGCTTCCCGGGCGGCCTTGTCATCTACCTGTGGCTGCGCAGCCTTGGATGCGGCAGAGGGTGCTGCAGCACCTGGGCTAGAACGTGCCGCCGATTGGGCCTGAGCCGGTCCGCTCAGTCCGACGACGACCGCCAGGGCAAGTGCGGTGAAGGTTGATTGGGGCTGTTTGATATTCATGATCTTGGGCTCCTGATTAAAGTTAGTTGACTGAGATTTCAATCTGTTTCGGTTTGGCTTGCTCGGCCTTGACAAGCCGCACTTCCAGCACGCCGTCTTTCATGGAAGCCGTCACCTTGGTCGGATCAACGTTGTCAGGCAAGACAAAGCTGCGCACAAAGCGGCCATACGCACGTTCGATGCGGTGGAACTTCTTGCCCTGCTCCTCTTTTTCCAGTTTGCGCTCGCCGCTGATGGTGAGCACGCCGTTTTCCGCGCTGACGCGCACGGCATCCTTGGGGACCTCCGGCAGATCCAGTTTGAGGATGAATGCGTTCTCATCCTCGCTGATGTCCACCATTGGCGCCCAGTCCGCCGTGGTCATGGCTTCGTTGCCGGTACGGGCGCCCTGTCGCTGGGGTGTCCGTCCCAACATCGTCGCCAGGCGGTTCTGCAATTCATCCAGTTCCCGGAAGGGGTCCCACGGAGTCAATGCAGACATATCGGTTCTCCTTGAACAATGCCGACGAATTGGATGACGCACTGAACAGAGCCGTCGGTTTACTCTGAATGGCTCTTACTACAGTTTTCAGTTCCGAACAAGTCCTTGAGTCAATTGACGGATATCGCTTTCGTCGAGCGTTTCCCGCGCCAGCAGCTCGCGCGCACAGCGCTCCAGCACCGCGCGGTTGATGTCGAGGATCCGGTAGGCGCGCTCGAACACGCCCATCACGATGTCGCGGATGGCCTGATCGATGCGCGCCTGGGTCGATTCGGCCACCCGGCAGCCGCCGTGGGCCAGTTCCGGTGTATCGAGAAAGCGTGGCCGCTGCGCCTCGAAGGCGATGTAGCCCAGTCCTTCGTCCATGCCAAAGCGGGTGATCATGTCGCGGGCAATGTCGGTGGCCCGTGCGAGGTCATCGGCAGCCCCGGTGGACAGCTCGCCGAACACGAGCTTCTCGGCCGCACGACCGCCCAGCAGCACGGCGATCTTGTGTTCCAGATCGGCGCGCGTCATCAGGAAGCGGTCTTCGGTGGGGCGTTGCAGCGTGTAGCCCAGCGCGCCGATGCCGCGCGGGATGATCGAGATCTTGTGCACGGGGTCGGTGCCGGGCAGCGCCAGCGCCGCCAGCGCATGGCCCATCTCGTGATGGGCCACGGTTTCCCGCTCCTTGGGATTGAGCACTCGGTTCTTCTTCTCCAGGCCCGCCACGATGCGCTCGATGGCGGCGGTGAAATCCCGCAACTCCACGGCGGACGCTTTGCGCCCGGTCGCGGCCAGCGCGGCCTCGTTGACCAGGTTCGCGAGGTCTGCACCCGAAAAGCCCGTGGTCAGCGCAGCCACCTGTTCGAGATCGATATCCTGAGCCAGCGTCACCTTCTTGACGTGGACTTTCAGGATGTCCAGCCGTCCCTTCTTGTCGGGCCGGTCCACCAGCACCTGGCGGTCGAAGCGGCCGGCACGCAGCAGCGCCTGGTCGAGGATTTCGGGGCGGTTGGTGGCAGCCAGGATGATGAGCCCCACCGAACTGTCGAAGCCGTCCATCTCGGTGAGCAGCTGGTTCAAGGTCTGCTCGCGCTCGTCGTGGCCGCCGATGGGGCCGCCGACACCGCGCGCGCGGCCCAGTGCGTCGAGTTCGTCGATGAAGATGATGGCCGGCGCCTGCCCGCGCGCCTGCTCGAACAGGTCGCGCACGCGCGCCGCACCCACGCCGACGAACATCTCGACGAACTCCGAGCCTGAGATGGAGAAGAACGGCACCCCGGCCTCGCCCGCCACGGCCTTGGCCAGTAGGGTCTTGCCCGTGCCGGGCGGGCCAACCAGCAACACACCTTTCGGGATGCGCGCGCCGAGGCGGCCGTAATCCTGCGGGTTCTTCAGGAAGTCGACGATTTCGACCAGCTCCGCCTTGGCCTCATCGACACCCGCGACATCGGCAAAGGTGACGCCGGTGTTCTTCTCCATGAACACCTTGGCGCGGCTCTTGCCGATGCTCAGGAAGCCGCCCATGCCCTGCTTCTCGGCGAAGCGGCGGAACAGGAAGAACCAGACGCCGAAGAAGGCCACCGCCGGCAGAATCCAGGAGAGCACATCACGTAGCCAGGTGCTTTCCACCACCCGCGCGTAAGGCACGTCGTACTTGGACAGCCGCTCGGCCAGGTCGGGTTCGACGCGAGTGGCCACGATGGTGGTCTTGCCCCGGCTGTCCGGCGATTTCAGGCGCCCGGTGACCGTGCGGTCCGACACCAGCACTTCGGCGACGCGCCCCTCGGCCAGCGCCTTCTCGAATTCGCTGTAGGGCACGGGCTCGACGGTCTTGGCCGCCTGCCAGTAGTTCCGCAGCGTCAGCAGCAACAGGCCGGCGACGATCCAGTAGCCAATGTTCCATTGATCTTTCTTTTCCATCGGCAATGTTCCTCGCAAGTCGTGCCGCTAGAGAATGGGGGTGAACAGACGGGCCACCCCGTCGCGCAAGCGGATGGCCAGCGGGCGGGCGCGCAACGCCATGGCCGATATCTCGTTCGATGCATCACGGGCGGCATCAAAAAGGGATTCCAGCCGCGTAGACAGCGCGGTGTCGTACACCTCCACATTGAACTCGAAGTTGAGGCGCAGGCTGCGCGCGTCCCAGTTGGCCGAACCCAGGCAACACCATCGGCCATCGACCAGCATCAGCTTGGTGTGATCGAAGGGGCCCTGCCGCTCGAAGATGCGTACACCGTGCTCCATCACCTGCCAGTAGTGGGCGCGCGCAGCCCACTGCACCGTAGGATGGTCGCAGCTCGCGGGTGTCAGCACCTCGACACGCACGCCGCGCATCGCGGCCGTGCTCAGCGCCGCGATCATCGGCTGATCGGGGACGAAGTAAGGTGTCCAGATGCGCACCGAATGCTTCGCCGCGCTCAAAGCGCCCATGAAGGTCCAGCGCATCCGGTCCAGGGCATCATCGGGACCGGCCTCGATGCCGCGCGCCCAAGAGTTTCCTTGTTCATCAGCCGTTGCGGGCGATTCGCCCCAGAAACCCTCGCTGAGCCGCTCGCCCGTGGTATCGCACCAATCATCGGTGAAGCACCCCATCAGATGCGCAACCACTGGCCCGCGCAGACGAAAGTGCAAATCGTGACAGGCCTGGCCCGGCGCATTGGGCCGCCAATACGTGCTGCAGATGTTCATGCCACCGGTGAAACCTGTCTCGCCATCGATCACCAGCAGCTTGCGGTGATTGCGCAGATGCGCGGCATGCAGGCGCGCGGGAATCAACGTCGGGTTGAACGTCGCCGCCGGAACGCCGGCGCGTTGCAAGGCGCGGTAGGCGCTGCGGTGCGTCCAGCGGGCAGAGACGTCGTCGATCAGCACCCGCACTTGCACGCCGCGCTCATGAGCCCGGCGCAGCGCATCGACGAACTGCGCCCCGATGCCTTGGCTGTCGAAGATGTACGAGGCCAGGGCGACGCTGTACCGCGCCGATTCGATGGCGGCGAGCATGGCCGGGTAGGCCTGCTCGCCATCGACAAGCGGCTCGGTGCGGTTGCCGCCGGTCAGCGACTGGCCGGTGGCGCGTCCCACCAGGTGCGCCAGACCGGCAAGCGGCGCCGAAACAGCCTCGGGCATCGTGGGCGAGAGGCCTTGCCGAACAGCATGATCTGCTCCCGGAAAAAGCCGCCGCGCCCGCCGCTGGTAACGGTTGATGCCGAACAGCCCATACAGCAGCGAACCGCCCAGCGGCAACAAGGCGATCAGCAGTACCCACAGCGTGGCCGATCGCGGGTCACGCTTGTAGATGATCGCGTGCCCCGCTGTGGGGATAGCGACCGCCAGCGACACGAGGGTGGCTGCCAATGTCAGCCCGTTGGGGTCGGACACGACAGCCTCCCATCGCTCAAGATTCGCCGCCCGCTGACTTCTTCTTGCGCTTAGGCTTGCTCTCGCCGTTCGGCGGTGCCTCGGCCACGTTCGCGGCATCGGGCTTATCAGGCTCGGCCGGCTGCGCGGGTGGCTCCTTGCGCTCGAAGACGACGCGTTCGGCCTTGTCGTCCCAGCGGGCGCTGGCGTGATCGCCCTTGCCAATACCGCCACCCAGCATCTCGCGCGCCAGTGCCGTCTCCAGCTCGCTGCGGATCAGCCGCTTGAGCTCACGCGCGCCGAACTCGGGCTTGTAGCCTTCCTCCGCGAAGTGGTCGATCAAGGTCTGATCGAAGGTCAGCGTCACGCCCTGGCTGGCGGCGTTGCGGGCCACACGATCGAGCTGCAGGCCGACGATATGGCGGATCTCCTCCTTGCCCAGCGCATGGAAGACGATGATCTCGTCGATGCGGTTGAGGAACTCGGGGCGGAAGTGTCCGCGCAACACGTCCATCACCTCGGCCTTGGTCTTTTCGTACTCCTCGCCGGCCGCACCGCGCGCCTTCAGCCGCCGCTGGATGATGTCCGAGCCCAGGTTGGACGTGGCGATGATGATGGTATTGGTGAAATCCACTACCCGGCCTTTGCCGTCGGTGAGCCGGCCGTCGTCGAACACCTGCAGCAGGATGTTGTAGACGTCGGGGTGCGCCTTCTCGATCTCGTCGAGCAGCAGCACGCTGTAGGGCTTGCGACGCACCTTCTCGGTGAGCTGGCCGCCCTCGTCATAGCCCACATAACCCGGAGGCGCGCCCACCAGGCGTGCCACGGTATGGCGTTCACCGTACTCGGACATGTCGATGCGCAGCAGCGCACCCTCATCGCCATAGACGGACTCGGCCAGTGCCTTGGCGAGTTCGGTCTTGCCCACACCCGTCGGCCCGAGGAACAGGAAGGTGGCCACTGGCTTGCTGCCTTCGCGCAGGCCCGCGCGCGACAGCCGCACGGCATCGGCCACGGCACGTACTGCTTCGTCCTGTCCCACCAGGCGCTCATGCAGCCGCTGTTCCAGATGCAGCAGCTTCTCGCGTTCTTCCACCGTCAGCTCGTTGACCGGAATGCCGGTCAGGCGCGAGACGATCTGCGCCACGTGCTCTGCCTTGACCTCGGCGCTGCCCGAGGCGCGCTCGCGCTCCCAATCCTCGACGAGCTTCTTTAGTTCGGCCTCCTTGGCCTCGATGCGCTTGCCGAGCTCGGAAGCCTTCTCGTACTGCTTGCGCGAGGCCACGTAATCCTGTTCGCGCCGCAACTGATGCAGTTCGGCCTCCAGCTCTTGCACGGCCACCGGGCGGGCCGTGGCCGACAGCTTCACGCGTGCGGCCGCCTGGTCGAGCAGGTCGATGGCCTTGTCAGGCAAAAAGCGCGCGGTGATGTAGCGGTCCGACAACTCGGCGGCGGCGATGATCGCATCCTCGGTGATGCTGACCTTGTGGTGCGCCTCGAAGGTGTCGCGCAGGCCGCGCAGGATCATAATGGTCTGCGCTACCGTCGGCTCGGGCACCATCACCGGCTGGAAGCGGCGCTCCAGCGCGGCGTCCTTCTCGATGTACTTCTGATACTCGTTGAGCGTGGTGGCTCCGATCAGGTTCAGTTCGCCGCGCGCCATCATCGGCTTGAACACGTTGGCCACGTCCAGCCCGCCTTCGCCGCCACCTTGGCCGGCACCGACGATGGTGTGCACCTCGTCGATGAAGAGAATCAGCTCCCCCTGGTGCTCGGTCACTTCCTTGAGCACCTTCTGCACGCGCTCCTCGAACTCGCCGCGGTACTTGGCGCCGGCCACCATGGCATTGATGTTGAGTTCGACCAGGCGCTTGTCACGCAGCGTTTCGGGCACTTCGCCTGCGACCATGCGCTGCGCCAGCCCTTCGACGATGGCGGTCTTGCCGACGCCGGGTTCGCCGATCAGCACCGGGTTGTTCTTCTTGCGCCGGGCCAGCACTTCGATGGTCGTCTCGATCTCCTGCGCGCGACCGATGACTGGATCGAGCTTGCCCTCGCGCGCCATCTTGGTGAGGTCGCGCGAATACTTGTCGAGTTCCGGCGTATTGGTCGGCGTCTCGGCACGGCCGTCCTCGGCCCCCTTGCCGACCACCTTGCTCACCTGCTGGCGCAGCGCCTGCGGCGTGAGCCCGTAGCGGCGCAGCAGGTTGGCTGCCAAGCCTTCGCCTTCTTCGGCCAGGCCGATCAGAAAGTGCTCTGGCCCCACATAGGAATGACTCAACTCGTTGGAGACCACGAAGGCTCGGCTGAGCGCATCCTTGACACGTGGCGACACGCCGATCTCGCCTTCGAACGGCTTGTCGCCACGCTTGGCTTCGGATTCGATCTGCCGTTTGAGGTCATCGACCTTGATCTTGAACTGCCCCAGGATGGTATTGACCACGTCGCTGTCGGTCAGCGCCAGCAGCAGGTGTTCGGTATCGACTTCGGCGCGCCCGAACTCTGCAGCGTGTCGGGCGGCCTCCTGCAATAGGGCCTCGGACTGTTCGCTGATGCGGCTGGCCAGCCCACTGCCGCGACGGCGCGCTGTTCCCGTAACTGCCGGGGCGGATTCGCCGAAAGACCCATCGACCACTTCGTCGGCATCAGCCGCCACGGACGGTGCATCGTCACCGATGCGGAAGAAGTCGCTGCCGAGGAAGTCTTCGAACAAGCCGCTGCGCGAGCCAAACAGAGCCTCCAGCGGCGAGACGGTGCGCTTTTGCTGGCGCGCCAGTTGGCGATAGTGATCGTCACACAACAGCATGGTGCTGTGGCGACCATTGAGATTGGCTTCCACCCGCACCGTGGCGGGTTGGCCGCAGACTTGGCATTGTTTTCTGGCCATGCTGATGCTCCTGAGAGGGTTAACTGGGCGAGGCACCGCAGATCAAGGCGCCTCGCCCTTCACTTGGTTTCTTGCAAAGGACTAGCCGGTGGGCGTCAGCCATTGATCGGGATCGAGCGCCCCTGCGTGGGCGTACTGGCCTCGCGCTTGTCCATCGTTATCGTGAGCACGCCGTTCTTGAAAGCGGCCTTGATCGTGTCCTGGTTGGCATCGGCCGGCAGGTTCAGAGCGCGCTGAAAGCTGCCGTAGCAGCGCTCCACCCGGTGGAAACCGCCGTCTTTCGTTTCCTGCTCCTGACGCTTTTCACCGCGCACCAGCAGCACGTCGTTGTCGAGCGTGATCTGGATGTCTTTTTCCTCGACGCCGGGCACTTCCAGGGCGATCTTGTACTGCTTGTCGGTCTCCTGGATGTCCAGCGCCGGCTTCAGCAGGCCCGGCCAGTCCGACGGCCAGCGTGGCATGGCCAGCGCCGGGAAACCGAAGCCTCGAAACGTGTCGTCGAAGAGGCGGTCGATCTCGCGGTGCAATTGCAGGATGGGACTGACGGGGCCACCCGCCACCGGCAGGTCATTGCGCTGCACGGGCAGCGAGGCAGTGCTCTGTTGTTCTTCCTGCTCCTTCTTGAACCAGTTCCAGGGAGCCAATTTCTTGAAATCAATGTCCATGTCACACCTCCAGAAGACAAATTGAAGACTCTCGCTCACTCCGTTTGCCTGCGGCGACGGACAGCGCGCCCAGACGACACGGAGTGTTCCGCTGACTTTGGCTGCTCATCTGTGCGTATCACCTCCTTCTTTCTGCCTGCTTGGATCTGATCATTGATCCATCGATCGATTTCACTTTGACGAAACCGCCACGTCCCGCCGACCTTGAAGGCCGGAATCTCCCCGTGCGAGGCGAGCCGGTAAAGCGTCCGCTTGCCGACTTTCAAGTAGGCAGCCAACTCGTCGAGTGTGAAGATCGCCTGCTGGCGCGCTGTCATACCACCCCCACAAGTTCCGTCGTCACGCGGCCTCGCCTGAGGAAGTTCTTGCAAGACTTTGCAAGATATTGCGCCTAACAGGCCTAAAGTCAAGAGTCAACATCCAGCGATCTGCTGGCCGATTGATGTGACTCAATCGTAAGCAGCCAGGAAACAAATGTTGGCTGCCACCGCGATGGTGCTCCCCAAGTCATCAATCTGCAGCCATGTGAAAGGGGAAGTCCATGAACGAGATTGCCCGAGTCGGGGTGGATCTGGCCAAGCGGGTTATCTAGGTGCATGCGGTGGATGCGCGCGTGGTGGTTGCCAAGGCGCTGGCCGCTGACAAGTTTGCGGCCTGGTGCGCGGAGCTGCCTCCCGGCTGCCTGGTGGCCCTGGAGGCCTGCGGCGGTGCGCATCACTGGGCACGCAAGCTGCGCGGCTATGGGCTGGATGCGCGGCTGATTGCAGGCCACTTCGTCACGCCCTACCGCATGGCCGGCAAGGGACGCAAGAACGGTGCGGCCGATGCCGCAGCGATCTGCGAGGCGGCAACCCGCCCGCACATGCGCTTCGTGCCGGTGAAGCCGCCGGCGCAGACGCTGCTGGCCAGCCATCAGCTACGCAAACCTCCCGATTCACTCACGCAGCTTATTCCTGCTTGCCTAGGGACGACCATGTAAGCGGCAGATGGTCGGAGTCCTTTGCGACCAGCACCTACGCGAGCAGCCCGGAGGTGGGGATGCCCTTGGCGATGATCTCCGCCGGGACCGGCGCCTGGGTCAGCGTTCGGCACCTATGCGCAGGTCCACTTGCCGCGGATGTGGCACTCGACCGTGAACACGCCCGGCGTGTAGTCCAGCTTCTCGCTGATGCGCTTGAGCGCACAGCCGCACGCGCAGCGGGTGTTCTCGGGCTCGTGGTGGCAGTCCACGCGCGGCAGGTCCGCCGGCAAGGCGGTGCGCTTAGGCATCGCGCCAGGCGTAGCCGGCGGCTTCTTCTTGCCCAGCAGTTCCTAGAGCTGCGCCTCAGCCGCGGCAAGGTCGGCGTCCAGAGCCTCGTCGAACAGCGCGCGTTGTTCGGCATCGAGCTGCTCGCTCTTCTTGCCGAACTTCAGGCGTCGCAGCTGGGCGATCTCGAACGAGAGCTTCGCCGTAGGCGCTGACATGGGCGAAAAGCATCCGAGCATCACCCCCCAGGATGGCTCTCATCTCGATACAGAGGTGAATCCTCCGCACTATTCGGCTCCCTACGATGATATGGACTGATCACATCGGTAGGGAGAAAGCATGAACTTACGCCATCTTCGCTGCTTCATCGCCGTAGCCGAGGAACTGCACTTCGGCCGGGCTGCTCGACGGCTGCACATCGAACAGTCTCCACTGTCGCGCACGATCCGCCAGATGGAGGCGGATTTAGGGGTGCCGCTGCTCAACCGCTTGCCACGCAGTGTTCGTCTCACACCGGCGGGACAGGTCTTCCTCGAAGAAGCCCGGCGCGTACTGCTGGCCTTCGAGCAAGCGCAGACCAAGGCACGCGCCGCAGCGAACCAGCGGAACACGCTGCGCATCGCACTATCTGGTGACATGGGGCAGGCCCGCTTGTCGGCGTTGCTTGCGCTTTGCCGCGAGGAGGCACCACAGGTCGGCATTCGGATATTTGAAACGCCACTGGCGCAGTTGGTGACTGGACTGCGCAACGACTTGTATGACGCAGGTTTTGCATTGGCTGGTGAAATGGACGCCGGCATCGTCGCCATGCCGGTGTGGCGAGACCCGCTGGTGGTGGCTTTGCCCGCCAGGCATCCGCTGCTGGCTTTCAAGGAAGTGCCGCTGGAGGAAGTGGCGAGCTATCCGCTGGTGCTGTGCGATCCCCAGGTCTGCGAAGGTTGCAGCCGGCAGCGCGAACGGCTGCTCCGCACGGTGGATGCGCAGCCGACGGTAGCCGAGTACGTCAAGACCCATTCCCTGATGCTGGCCCTCGTGGCCGCCGGCTACGGCGTGGGCTTTTCGAGCGCGGCGCATCTGGCGGGTTGCCATCAGGCCGATGTCGTCGTGCGGCCGCTGGCCGACGAGACCGCTTCGCTGACGACCTATCTACTGCGACCCGAAGGCGAAATCATGGAGCCGCTGCGGCAGTTCATCGACCGCGTGGAGCGTGTCGGACGCCCGCAAGGCACCGATCAACGCCCGATGTGACGCGGGGATTTTGGACGGTACGATTCCCTTTCGGTCTGGACCTTGACCCGCATTGCATCGGCGGCCGACCTTTTGCGTCACGGGCATGGATGGCGAATCGGGCCTATCCACCCGGCATCAAGCAAGGCACCTTCAAGCTGTCGAGGTCACAGCAGTGACGCAGAACGCATGAGCCCTTGCTGGATGCAAACCGGCTCAGCCGGAAGTCGCATTGGCGCTTTACCCCGCCCGTATTCCTACGAAAACTTTGCCCTGGTTTTCCGGTAAAGCGCGGCATCCCTTCCTGATCGAACTTGGATGCGCGGCTTTTCAGACCGTTGCGCCGGTAACAAGATTTTTCGCAGGTGCATTATGGTTGAGGTGTAGCGGGCACCGCAAGGAGGTTTGCCCCCTGCGTAACGCTCGGCGACATCGCCGCACCCAACGTCCACCACGATGCCGACCGGCTCGCGCTTCATCGGGTTCTTTGGGCAATCGCTGCGCCCATGTGGGCCGCGCGCGCTTGCCATGTGTCGATCCGACGATGGGAAGAGCGCGATATGCCGAAATCGAGCAGCCAGGCCTTTGGCGCAAAGACGTACTACCGACCGATCGAGGCGGCCGTCCGCTGGTGCGGTCTCCTGCGCTTCGAGCAGCGTATTCTGGAAGCGCTGGAGCAGCGTGCCATGCCGGAGCCCGGCGAATTCCCGCGCTGGCCGCTGCTGCGCCTGTATGCCGAGCGCATCTTCGACGCGCTGACGCATGGCGAATTGCCCGGTGGCAAGGCCGGCATCGTGCTGGACTCGCAGCGGCCGGCGCTCGACGACCCCGAGTTGACCGTGCGCCACGTGGACTTGAAAGCGTGGATGTCGCAGTTCTACCCCGGCGATCGGCCGGGGTTTTTGTTTGACGGCATCGAACGCGCGGTGCATCCGGCGGTGAGCGTGGACACGCTCAACATTCTGCTGGCCGATCGCGAAGCAGCGAAGTCGCAACTTGCCGAACTTGCCCTGGTGCATGAAACGCTGCGCACCGCGCACGAAGCACTGGCGAAGGAACATGCCACGCGCGCGGCCAACGACGAACAGGCGCGCGAGCCTGGCCTGCGCAGCGAGACGACTTACCTCAACATCATCGGCGGACTGCTGACGCTGCTGCTGGGCAATTCGCCGTCAGGCGCGGCCTATTCGTCGTTCCGCAGCATGGATGCCGTGGTCAGCGCGCTGATCGCACACCATGAGGGGCGGCCGGGTCTCAGCGAGCGGACGCTGTGGAGCAAGCTCGCGCAGGCGCGGCGCCACCTGGAGGCGTCGTGCTGACGACGCGGCCAGCATGATGCCGATGCGGCGCACTGCAATTGCAGTCGCTGCTTCTGCAATTGCAGTGATTTCGGCGACCGCGGTGTATTGAATACGAGGCACTTTCCGAACAGCGCCAGTGAGCGTCAAGGAGTGTCTCTCATGTCTTCGCAGACCACCGCGCCGGCAGTGCCGGCCGAGCACCGCATCCTGCGTCGCGCCGAAGTCGAGGCCAAAACCGGCTTCAAGCGCGCGCACATCTACAGCCTGATGAAAGAAGGCAAGTTCCCCAAGGCGCTGCGCTTGGGCGTGCGCGCCGTGGGCTGGGACTCGGCGGAGGTCGAGCAATGGATCGCCGATCGCCTCGATGAGCGCGCCTGACGCTTTTCCTCGGTACATGCCATTCAACCGGGAGAGGCCCATGCAGGTGGTGTCCATCATTTCGACCAAGGGCGGCGTCGGCAAGACCACGACGGCGGCCAACCTGGGCGGCTTCGCAGCCGACACCGGGCTGCGCGTGCTGCTGCTGGACCTGGACGTGCAGCCCACGCTGTCGAGCTACTTCACGCTGGCCGAGCGCGCGCCGGCCGGCATCTACGAGATGCTGGC
>NZ_DJSX01000073.1:0-8191 GCF_002439135.1 Pseudomonas sp. UBA6323
TTTTTGGCATTGCAACTGTATGATTTACTAGATGATTTGTTCGGCTTAGTCCAAGCGCCTGCCCCGCCTCGTAGGGATTAAGACTCTTCATCCACATCTTCATCATCTATCCCACTACATACCCCGCCTCCCCCAACGCAAGCTTGCCAACCCATACTCCCGCCTCTTCCCGCGCCAGGCTGTCATCCTCACTGAACGGAGGAGCCACCATGAGCCGCGTGTTGCTGGGGTACGACATTCAGAATGCCAAACGCCGTCGCTGGGCCTTACGCCACTTGCGGACGCTGACGGCCTGTTATCAGGAGTCCTTCTCGACTGCATGCTGGACAGGCGCCAGGTGCAGGGTCTCTGGGAGCGGCTGACCGAAGAACTGGATCCTGCGGAGGACGGCCTGATCCTGGCGCGGGTCGATGACCAGCAACCGCAGCCGCTGGGCGAGCGCTGGACCACCGGCGGTGATCGCCTGTTCCTGGTTCTGTAAGGGAGAGAACGCCATGACCAGCCTGATCATCGATAACCGCGATACTCGCCTGGACTACGACCAGCACTGTCTGATCATCCGTCAGCCCGATCTACCGCCGCGCAGCGTGCCGCTGCAAGGGCTCGAACGCATTCTGTGCCTGCACAACGTGCAGCTCGACACTCGCCTGCTGGCCCAGTGCCAGCGACGCGGGGTGGACTTTGTATTGCTCAACAGCCGGCACAGCGATCTCAGCCTGGCGCTGCATGCTAACCATTTGCAGCAGGCCGGACGCCGCAGCCGCCAGTACGCGCTCTCCCTCGACGAAGCCTTGGCTCTGCGCGGCGCGCGGCTGCTGGTCGCCATCAAGCTGCGCCAAGGGCGGCGCATATTGCTGAAACAAGGCGACAGCCCGGCGCGCCGAACGGCGCTGCAGGCCTTGCATGGCGCTAGATCCCGGCTGCGCGCGGCCGAAGACCTCAACGTCCTGCGCGGGCTCGAAGGCAGCGCACAGCGGGCGCTGTTCGCCTTCTGGCGTGAGCAGTTACCAAGCGAGCTGGGCTTTGAAAGCCGCCAGCGACGTCCGCCCCGCGACCCGGTCAACGCCGTGCTCTCGCTGAGTTTCACCCTGCTGTACCACGAGGCCATCCGCCAGTGCCTGCTGCATGGTCTGGATCCCTGGCTGGGGCTGTATCACCGGCTGGCCCCGGGCCGGCAATCCTTGGCCTGCGATCTGATGGAGCCGTTGCGGCCCTGGATCGAGGCGTGGGTGGTCGACAGCTTTACCCAGGGGCTGTTCGACCGCCGGCACTTCTCGATTTCGGCGGAGGGTTGCCTATTCGGCAAGGCGGGCCGGAGCGTTTTCTATCCGCAGTGGTACGCCCGGCAACCGCACTGGGGCGGGCGGATGGGACGCTATGCCGGCGCGCTGGCCCGGCAACTGGACCGCCTACCCCTAAAGGGCGCGCAGGCGCTGGCTACATGAACCGTTCGCCCTGGTTCCTAGTCAGCTATGATATCGCCGACCCGCGCCGGCTGCGCGCCGTGCACCGTTTGTTGCGCGGCTGCGCCCATCCGCTGCTGGAATCACTGTTCGCGTTTCAGGGCGATGTTCGCGCCCTGCGCCGGGAACTGGCCGAACGCATCAAGCCGGCGGAGGACGACCTGCTGATCTACCGCCTGCGCCCCGGCGAAGCCCTGCACCGCTGGGGCCGCGCCTGCTCGCCGGAGGGAGTGTATGATCTGAGCCTGCCACCCCTGGTGGAGCACCGGAATGCAGTGGGTTTAGGGGCTGAAAGCTGGTCAAATTTCACACAACTTTCTGATCAAAAAACGATCAGCACTTTTGACCCTGCAACATACTGATTTACTTGAAGAAATTTTCGGCTTAGAGTCCAAGCGCTTGCCCCGCCTCGTAGGGGATTAAGACTATGTGCGGGATACCAGATGGACCGAACTTACGTCCAAGCGCTTGCCCCGCCTCGTAGGGGATTAAGACCCAGCGGTGATCGGATGCTCGTTGGCCATGGCCGTCCAAGCGCTTGCCCCGCCTCGTAGGGGATTAAGACGCAAAAGAGGCAACCATTACCAACACTCTTAAAGTCCAAGCGCTTGCCCCGCCTCGTAGGGGATTAAGACGATACGCGGATTTCCACGTCCAGGTCAGTACGGGTCCAAGCGCCTGCCCGGCTTCGCAAATCTGTCTCGCAAGCTTGCCTTCCCGCCCCAACATCCCTCCCCCACGCATCATTGCCTCCGTTCCCATACGGAGGCCCAATGCACGCAGCCGAGCTTGCCCATCTGTTCTGTATCGCCGTTCTAGTGGCCGTTGCCGCCGCGTTGCCCAAGGAGTCGTGGCAATACGCCGCCCTGGTGCTGGCCGGCAGCACGCTGCAAGAACTGAACAGCCTTCTGCTGCATGACCCAATGCTGTCCGGCCGCTATCTGCCGGGGGAGCACCTGCTGCGCTCTCTACTGGTGCTGGGGTAGCGTGGTGCTGGTCATCGCGCTGTTCCGCCGCCTGCTCATGCGGGCGCGGCGAATCGCAGCGACCAACAGCACCACTGCACATGACGGGCACACGGCTTTTTGCCACTTTCCATCCTCTCTGCCTCAAGGAGAACGCCCATGACCCGCTGGTTTGTCAGCCGCCACGCCGGTGCCCACGACTGGCTGGCCGCTCGTGGCCTGTCCGTGGACCGGCAGATCGCTCACCTCGATCCGGAGCAGATAGCGCTAGGAGACCTGGTGATCGGCACCCTGCCTATCAACCTGGTGGCGGCGCTCTGTGCGCGCGGAGCGCGCTACGTGCACCTGGCCCTGGAGCTTCCGGCCGAAGCGCGGGGCCGCGAGCTGAGCGCCGCCGAACTGGATCGCTTCGGCGCCCGCCTGACCTGCTACGACGTTCGGGAACTGCCATGCGACTTCAACGCGTGACGACCCTGCCGCGCCTGCGCGCAGGGGGCGGACACTGCGCAATATGGGTTCGCGCCTGCTCACCGTGATGCTGTCGCTGTTCAGCCTGATGGCGCTTACCTGGGTCACCGAAGGCCTCAATGGCGGGAGTGTGCTGCCCGACCTGCTGGCCATCTGGTGGGAACCCTTCTACGCCACCCCGGGTCTGGTCGGCCCCACGCGCAGGACACCGGCTTCTGGCTGTGGTGCGTACCCATGGGTGTGCTCACGCTTCTGCTGCTCTGGTCATCGTTTTTACCGCCCTCAACCGCTGGCGACGCCCGCGCGTGCTCAAGCTGGTGCCGCCCGGTCAGGCGACACCCCGCGAGGTAATGGTGGAGATGCTGTCGCTGCTGGACGATAACGGCTTTCAGGCCCTGGCCGGTCTGGCTTCGCCGGAAGCGCTGCGCGCAACGCTGGATACACCGGAACTGGCCCGCTGGACCGGCAAACCGCTGCTGTTCGCCGTCGGCCACCACTACCCACGCCTGAAGGAGCTGCACCTGCGGATCGGGGACGGCGACGCCTCCCGTCAGCGCCTGCGGCAACTGCGTGAATTGCTGGAACGCATCAACGCCGGCACCCTGCGCGTCACGGCCCACCCGGTGCGCGACGCCAGCGATGTGCAGCGCCTGTACGTGCAGTTGAACGCCATCAGCCGCCAGTTGCGCCGGGCGGGCTTTGACGAGCGACTGATTATTTTCGACGCCACCGGCGGCACCAAGCCCTACAGCATGGCGGCGGCCATGGCCACCCTGCACAACGACATCAGCCTGCAGTACGTCGAGACGCAGGGTACCCACTGGCGCTGAACCGAATACAAGGTGGGGATCGGCCGCGAGGACGCGCTCGACTGAAACAGGGGAAAATCTCAGCCGTTAGTGGCAGAATGCCCCCAGCTTTTGACTGCAACAAGGAATAGTCATGTCTACCGCGCTGCTGCTGCCTCGAACGCCCGATGAGCTTCCCGAGGGATTGAATCCCGCCGTCCTGAAAGGGCTACCCGAGCCGGGAAACGCCGCAGCCGTGCAGCCGCCCACCTGGTTGCTGGGCAGCGAGCAGACCCCGGCGCTGGACTGGCTGCAGGCCATCCAGTCCTTCCCGGAGGCCGCACGCCTGTGCCACCGGGCCGATGCCGGCTGGTGGAACCTGTCCACCCAGTCGCCCTGGGTAGCGCCGACCGCCACGGCGGCTCCCCTTCCCGTCGAGCAACCGAACGCCGCACCCATGTCCCGGCCAGAGTCTCAGGTTCGGCCACTGAGTCACATGGAGGATGGGGCGCTGATCTTCCAGACATTTCTCAAGACCGCCTGGGGACTGGACACGCCTGAGAACCTGCGGGCCGTGGAAGACTACGAGACCGAAGCCTGGGCGCGTTCCGACCACAACCCCACCCTGCCTGATGCGCTGCGGCGGGCCCGGCACAATGGCGAGCACGCGGCTGAGCTGGCGCAGGAGGCGGACCGGCGCCTGAGCCGTGGCGAGCCAGCGGACGAAGTGGAAGCCTGGGCCAGGGATGCCTGCAAGCGCGAGCACCCACAGGTGCTCAAACATGTGCTGATCGTCCTGAACAACCAGGCCGACTACTACCAGAGCCGCCGCAGCCGCGCCGCGCAGGGCAAACATCACAGCGCACTCGACGCCGTGCAACTGCGCAACGGCCAACACCCCAACAGCCTGCGCCATCTTCCGCCGTCGCCCGCCTGGCACATCTATATCGATGAAACCGGCTCGGTGTTCGACGAGCAGGCCGACGAGCTAAAACCCAACGCGTCGGAAGTGGGACGCGTGGTGGCGCTCGCCATCCCACAGGGCGTGACGCTCCCACCGCTGACAGAGCGTTTCCACGCCACCACAACAACGTCTACCACCGCGGTGGATGCCGCCCTGCAGTGTCTGCTGCACGCGTCGGTGGGCATCTTCGGCTTCAGCGTGCAGGACCCCGCCAGTCGCGCCCGTTACTGGATCGGTCATGTGGAGCAACTGGTGCGCTGGGTGCTGTTGCAACTGCCCCTCGAACCGGGCCAGCCCTGTGCGGTAACCGTGAAGATCGAGCAGAACCGTGGCTATGCCGTGAGGGACAACCTGCGTGCCCTGCAGGAAATCCTCGAAGGCGAATGTCAGCGTCTGGCCCCGCAGCGCTTCGCCGGGCTGCGGCTCTCCCTGCAGTTCATGGACAAGAACGAGCCGCTGAACGGTTATGTGGACGCCGTGGCATTCACCTGGGGCAGCCCTGCCGCCGCCAGCCGCGACCGCCTGAAGAAATCCGCCCTGCTCGGCCACTGCCTGCTCAACCCCGACCACCGGGCCCTGGAGCGCCTGTATCTGGCCCTCAACACCCAGAAGAAACTCACCCCCGCGGACTGGTTCGACCTGTGCAGCGCCGCCGCCCAGGAACCGGCCGACGGCCTGCTGCGTCATTTCCTCGAACAGCTCGGCGCCCAGGTGCAGCAGCACGCCGGCCAGTGGCAGGCGTTTCTCGACGAGGTTCGCCAGCGCCTGCGCCTCAAGCAGTTCCACCTGGACAGCCTCGGTCACGCCCTGGACTGGTTGGAGCGCTTCGCCCCGGACGGCCAGTCGCTCCCGGCGGCCCAGCGCCTGCCACTGGAAACCGCGCGCCTGGCGACCGGCAACCATCGCGGTCAGGTGGATCTGCCGCGCATTCAGCGCAGCCTGCAATTGATGCAGCAGCTGCGCGACGAGCAGCCGGCCGAAGCCTGCGAAGCCCTGCTGCGCCTGACGGTCAGCACCGCCAACGCCTTCGAGTTCGACGCCCTGCGCAACGCTGTCGAACAGTGGCTGGCCGAACCGGTCGCCGTCCCCGGTCTGCTCAATCATGCCAAGCTGCATTCCACCCTGGGCCAGTTGGAAGCGCTGAGTGGCCGGCCTGATGCAGCCCTGGTGCATTTCGACCGCGCCCTGGACGCCTTCGCCCGCCTCAGCGATCCGCAGCAGGCCACCCGCGAAGCTGCGCAGACCCGCACCTATCGCCTGATCGCCGAAATGGACTCGCCCGGTGCCGACGCCGCCGCACTGATCGAAGTCCTGCGAGCCCACCTGCAGGCCCTCACCGGCAAGGCCGGCGACGGCGAAATCAGCCGCAGCCTGGCCTACACCGGCCAGGCCCAGCGCTACCCGCATCACCTGTGGCTGCGCGCCCTGCTGCGCTGGCCGCAGGCCCTGCACACCGCCCGCACCGAGTACCTCGGCCAGCGTCCCCAGTGGCAAACTCACGAAGACCACCCCTGGCCGCTGATCGAGGCCTACCGGGGCTGGCTGCTGGTCGACGCGGACCAGCCGGGGCCGGCCCGTGAGCATTTCGCCGCCGCCACTGCACGCTGCGCCGACCCGGACAACGGCCCGACCCTGCACTGGATGGCCGAAGTGCTGCGCTGCCTGGCCCAGGCCCTGGGCCTGCGACTAGACGAGCAGCCCGGCGCCGAAGCCCGTACCCGCCTGCGTCAGCAACTGCCCCACGCGCCGCATGCCGCCCTGGAGCGTTTCGCCCACGCCGGCACACCGGAACGCGAGGCGCTGCTGTCCGCGCTGGGTGAGTGCCTGCCGTTCAATTTTCACTGAGCGGCAACCCATGAGCCTGCATTCGCTGGTATATGTGTGCGTGGTTTCCGGCTTCAACCTGCCGGAACTGGAAAGCTGCCTGGCGCGCCGCCCGGCGCAGGTGCTGCTGGTCGTCAGCGACGCCTTCCAGCAGCAGGCCGCGCGCCTGAATGGTGTACTGGAACAACTGCTGCCGGGCGTGCAGGTGCGCATCCTGTCCCACGCTACTACCGGCGTCGCGCTACAAGGCGACGAGGTGCTGGAGAACCAGCAATGGGTACAGCAGGTGCTGCTGCCCTGCCTGAATCAGCCGCCGCTGAACGCCCTGCCCCGGGCCCTGAACTTCACCGGCGGCACCAAGGCCATGGCCGCCGTGCTGCTGCACGCCCACGCTTGGGGCTTTCTCGATTACAAGGCGCTGAACCATGACGCCCTGCAGGTGCTGGAGCCCGTGGGCGACGGTCGCACCTTCGCAGCGGCGCCGGCGGTTGCGCTGCCGGCTGTGCTGCCGCAGTTTGTTGCCGCCTTGCACGCCGATCAGGTGAGCAGCGACCCGCCCAACCGCATCCTGGACCAGCAGCCCGAGGCCAGCCTAGCCCTGGCCCGCGACATCTGGCAGGCGCAGGAACACGGCTGCCCGCACCTGCGGGCGCTGTTTCAGCATCTGGAACGGTTGTGGGTGCTCGAACACGACAATCCCACCTACCGAACCCGGCGCCTGCGACTGGACTGGGCTGAGTTTCTGCAGGGCCCGGAGCAACCCGCCGCCGGATTGCTGCGCTGGCTCGAACGCTTTCGCGCCCTGGACCCGTCGGCGCTGGACTGGAACGACCAGCGCATCGAGCTGCCTGGAAACCGCCCGGACAAGACACACCGCGCCCTGCGCCAGTGGATCAGCGGCCTGTGGCTGGAACAACTGGCCTACCACTGGCTGCTGGAGGCGGACATCGCGCCGGACGCCATCGCCCGCAACCTGAAATGCGGCCAGCGCCAGGACAGCGCCAGCCAGCGCGAACTGGATCTGCTGGTGCACCGCCAGGGCAAGACGCGCCTGGTGGAAATCAAGGCCGGTTACCCGCCGGGCCTGTCACCCGGCACGCTGGAAAGCCAGCTCTCCAGCATCGGCAGCCGCTTCGGCCGCACCGAAAAGGCCCTGCTGCTCGGCCCCCAGCCAAGACAGCTATTAATGGAGGGCAAACGCTGGGACACCTTCGCCCTGCGCTGCGAAGCAAGCGGCATCTGCCTGCTGCACAGCCGGGCGATGCTGGTGGCATTTATCTGCAACGGCGCCGCAGGGGTGCGGAAGGAGGCCGGAAATGCCGGCGAAAACTGATCAAATTTCACGCAACTTTCTGATCAAAAAACGATCAGCATTTTGGGCCTTGCAACGTACTGATTTACTTGAGGAATTTTTCGGCTTAGAGTCCAAGCGCCTGCCCCGCCTCGTAGGGGATTAAGACTCATCATAATGAACCATCATGCCAGACGGATATGTCCAAGCGCCTGCCCCGCCTCGTAGGGGATTAAGACTTTTGGCTGGAGACACCAGGCGCATCGCTGGAGTCCAAGCGCCTGCCCCGCCTCGTAGGGGATTAAGACGGGTGTGAGTATGCAGGCCAATTACAGTAAAGGTCCAAGCGCCTGCCCCGCCTCGTAGGGGATTAAGACTTATTCATGATCAGACCAAGGATGGTGAGAACGTCCAAGCGCCTGCCCCGC
>NZ_DJSX01000073.1:8266-41473 GCF_002439135.1 Pseudomonas sp. UBA6323
CCTCGTAGGGGATTAAGACACTGACGGGCCTATAGCAAATAGCCGTCATGTGTCCAAGCGCCTGTCGCAAGCTTGCCAACCCTAATCTCTCCCAGCCTCTGCAGCACACTGGCTTCACCCGGCAACGAACCCGCCGAGTACCCCACCCCGCAGAAGGAGAGAAACCATGTCCATCCCCAAAGCCGTCTCCATCGGCCTGGCCGGCAACGAGCTGTCCAAGGTCATCACCGGCACCAGTGACGTCAGCGCCGGACGCACCGCCGTAGCCACCGGCTTGGGCGCGCTGATCGGCGGCGGCGCGGCGGGCTCCCTCACCGTCGGCGCGGCCGCGGTCGGCATCGCCGCCGCACCGATCACCGTCCCGCTCGCCGTCGCCGGCGGCGCCATCGCCTTCATCGCCAGTCTGTTCGACTGACCGGCACGCCAGCGCCCGGCATCGGCAAGCTTGCCAACCGGGCGACCCGGCGCGACGAAGGCACACGCACACCCACACACGGAGAACAGCCCATGCGCGAACTCATCTTCCTGGCCACCGGCGCCATCATCGGCGGGGTCATCACCATGCTGCGCAACGAGAAGGACGACCTCGAGCAGCAGATCGAACACGAACGCCGCGCTCGCGCCCTTGCCCAGATGCGGGCTGCCGAACCGCAGGAGGACAGCGCTCGCTGAGCCATGCGAAGGGCGGCACCGCGCCGGATTTATGCTGCATCCGGTCGGCCCTTTGCCTTCGCATTCCCCGTTGGAACTAGTACCCAACTGCCATCATGGGTAGTATCCAGGCCCGATTATGGCCGTTCTGCCTGGCTGTAGCGCACCCAGCGTCAGGCGGTCATTGGTGTCGTTATTTCCAAGGAAGCCCTGCATGAAACACATCCTGCTTGCCACGACCGGAGAGTCTCCCCAGGTTGTTACGGAAACGCTTTACGCCATCTGGAGAGAAGACAGGGCTTCCTGGCCTGTAGAAATCCATTTGATCACCACAACGCTCGGCAAGGAGCGTGCGGAAGACGGACTCATCAAACGTGGGCACTTGGCTCGGTTGTGTAGCGAGCTGGACATGCCGCCCCCACGCTTTGACGAGTCGCATATCAAGGTGGTGACCGACGCCGCGAAACGCCGAGCCGACGATGCCCGGAGCCTGGAAGATCACGAGGCGCTAGCGGACTTCATCATGAACGAGGTGCGCAAACACACCGCTGAGCAGGGCGCCGAGGAAACGGCCGTGCATGCCTCCCTGGCTGGTGGCCGCAAGACCATGACCTTCTATCTGGGTTATGCCATGAGCCTGTTTGGCCGGCGTCAGGACCGGCTATCGCATGTCCTGATCAGCAAGGGCTTCGAGGGCAACCGCGACTTCTGGTTCCCCACCCAGTCAGCCGAGTATCGCCATTTGAAGGACCGTGACGGCAAAGCGCTGGACGCGGCCAAGGCTGAAGTCACCCTCGCACCGATTCCCTTCATACGCCATCGCCAGGAACTGCCCAGCAACCTGCACAGTAGGAAAAAGAAAGGCAGCGAAGAAGTAACCTTCCGCGAACTGGTCCAGCTCATCAACCTGGGTGAACAGACGGATGACTTGTGCGTCGAGGTGAGCCTTCAACGGCGCTTGCTTCAGATCAGCGACGTGCAGGGAACCCTGAAACGGGAGATTCCCCTGGGACTGCTGGAGCTGGCGTTCTACGCGATGATGACTCGCGCCACGCTGGCCAGTAACACGGAGTTTTTCCGCCCCGGACGGGGTCACGCCTCGGTCAGCCTGGCCCAGCAATTTCTGCGTGAGTTCCTGGCCATTCGCGGCATGCCCCAATACGACAGCCTATCCGGGGCGGTGGCAGCCCTGGAGGATTGGCTGGGGTCCGGCATTCGCTCATCCAGGGATCCCTTCAGAGCCTCCACGCTGAATGCACTGAAAAACGGGATGGCCTACACCTTCTTCGACAAGCGCCTGACCGAGATCAGAAAAACCCTGGAAGCCTCGCTTCCTCAAAGCCTCTGCAAGCGACTGATACCGACCATCATCTGGTCCGAGCAAGGCTTGCCGCTCAGGGACAAGCTGAAAGCACTGGAAGAAGCGAAAGCCCGACACAAGGAACAGATGCAACAGGCCAAGGGCAAGATGCGCAAAGCTAGCCCGCCCGAAGCCGCAGACAAGGAAAGCTACAGCCGTTTCGACGGCGGATATGGGCTCGACATCAACGTGGAGAATATCCGGCTGATCGAAGCTTCCTGACTTTTCACCAAGGGCGGAAGTCGCAGCTTCCGCCTCGATTTCCCGGCAAGTTTGCCCAACCGCCTACACCTCCCTCGCAACCTCATCATGGCCCTACCCCAACGGCCACCGAGGTTGCTCCATGGATGCATCGCCGCTCTTCCTGCAGATCCTGACCCACCGCGTCGCCGCGCATCTGGCACGCAGCGGTGAGGCCGATGCCGCGCTGGCCGGCCTGCTGGCCCGCACCGCCACCCGCGACTGGCAGGACGGTCTGTGCCAGGCCCTGCTGAACGACGACGCCTTTGCCGCGCAAGTGGCCGCCCGCTCCTACCAGCACGGCAACGGCTTCCTCAAGGTGGTGCTCGCCGATCGCGGGTTCAAGCTGCGCCTGCACCTGTGGCTGCCGGGCAATCCCTGCGAGGAGAACATCCACGATCACCGCTGGAGCATCGCCTCGACGATCATCGCCGGGCAGCTGCACAGCGAGATCTGGCAGGACGCCGCCAACGACAGCGACTACGACTTGCTGGCCCAGGAGTACCGCTACGAGGCCGCTCGCCCCGGCCAGGCACCGCGCACCGTGGCGCTGGCCCGCGCGCCCTTGCGCTTGGCCGGGCGCACGCTGCACGGCGCCGGTGACCACTACGCACTGCCGACCGCCACCCTGCACCGCATCTGCAACCACGGCGACCGCCTGGTGGCGACGCTGATGTGCTCCGGCCCGTCAATGGCCGGCCACACCCGCCTGATTGCCGGCCGCGAGGGCCTGCGCCCCGACGTCGCCGCGCAGAAGCTCGGAGTCGAGCAACTGCGGGCCGGCATCCGGCGCTTCCGCGAACTGGCCGGCCTGCGCCCGGCCGCCGCCTGACCTACACAGGAGAAAAAACGCATGAACGACACCCATTCCCTGCTGCTCACCCGCGCCGGCGTGGCGCGCCTGCAGGAGCGGCTGCGCCGCAAGCTGGCCGAGTACCACGACCTTCGCGCCCAGCGTCAGGTGGCCTTCGAGCTGTCCGGCGACGGCTGGCATGACAACCCGGAGTTCAACCGCGCCCAGCAGATGGAGGCGAACTGCAATCACGAGATCAAGCGCCTCACCGAGCAGCTCGACCAGGCACAAACCATTGAAGTGCTGGACGGCCAGCGGCCGGTGGACCAGATTGCGGTCGGCAGCCTGGTGACCTTCATCCGCTGGGGCGCGCGCGGCCCCGGAAAGGAGGAAACCTGGGAAATCGGCGGCCACGGCGACAGCGACCCAACCCGCCGCTGCCTGGCCTACGACGCACCACTGGGCGCGGCGCTGTTCGGCCTGCAGGTCGGCGAGTACGCCGAAGGCGTGCGCCTGGGCGACGGGCCGGTCGATCTGGAAGTGGTGGCCCTGCATGCCAGCGAGCCGCCGCAGCTCATACGCGCCTAGCCGGCAAGCGGGCCTGCCTCTTCAGCAGGCGCGCAAAATAAGCGCAGAATGCGGCTGGCTGATGAATCGTTCAAGTCAGCTCCGAAAACTTCCCGAGCCACCTGTAATGCCGCATCATACTGATCAAATTTCACGCACCTATCTGATCAAAAAACGATCAGCATTTTGGGCATTGCAACGTACTGATTTACTTGAGAAATTTTTCGGCTTAGAGTTCAAGCGCATACCCCGCTTCGTAGGGGATTAAGACACAAGGAAGGGGGTATCTACAACGCAGGGTTAGGTTCAAGCGCATACCCCGCTTCGTAGGGGATTAAGACTTCTCAATCGTAAAGGTATGACCTTTCTTTAGAGTAGACGCCTCAGACACACCGATTGTGCGACATATTAAGATTAAGGCTGCCGCCAACCCTCACGACCCTACATGGAATGAGTACTTCGAATCCCGCTGGGCAAGAGGCCCCACGCCCCCGCTCCCCGCAAGCTTGCGATACCCCGTAATTCGCCCTGTTCCGGGCACAGTGGACGTCCTTCCTCACCGTGGAGTCCGCCATGTCCGCCACCCAGCCGCAGCCAGCCACCGCTGGCAGGTTTCTGCCCTGGATGCGTCAGTGCCGGCTGGATGACTGGCGAAATCTGCTGGCGCAGGCCACCCCGGACATCGAAGCGATGGCCTGTGACGCCGGCATCGACTGGCCCACCCTCAGCCAGCGGCTGCCGGCCTGCGGTGCGCTACTCAAGTCCCGGCAGGTGCCGGTTCTGGACGTGCGGGATCAGGGTCGCTGCGCGTTCGTCTGGCACCTGAATACCGACCGCTACGGCAACCACTGGCCGTGCCTGGTGTTCATGTCGTTCCGCCAGGGTGGCGTGCATCAGATCTTTCACGGCTACCGCTGGGCCTGGCTGGCGTTCCGCGCAGGCGGCAGGCCGCTGGCTGCGCCTGCCCGCGACGAGTACCAGGCCCGCCTCGAAACCGCCGCTGTCCAGGCGGCCAGGGCAGCCCGAGAGGCCCACGAGGCCGAGCACCACCTGCAGCGATTTCGCGCGCAGGGGCGCTGCTGGCACGCTGCCAGCCCGGCCACAGTCGATCATCCGTTGTTGCTGAAACGCCTGTGCGGCCAGGTTTCAACCGAGCTGCTGAGCCGTCTGCAGCTGCGCAGCTTCGAGCACCCGCGCGGCGCCGGGCTGATGGTCGCCTGCAGAACCACCAGCACGGCCACTGCGGCTTCCAGTTGCTGCACCCATCGCCGCTGGACGCCAGTGGCCGCACCCAGCACCTGGTTATCCGCCAGCGCGGCATGAAACACGGCTCTTTCGTGTGCATCCGGGCGATGCCCGGCCATGAAAGCTGGCCGGTGGCGATCTGCGAAGGGGTGTTCACCGCCCTCAGCGTGGCCCTGGGATGGCCAGGGCCGATTGCCGTGGCGCTCGACGCCGGCAACCTGGCCAGCGTGCGCCCGATGATTGGCCGAAACTGCGTGTTCTTCGCCGACAACGACGCCTGGGGATCGCGCAACACCGGTCTGTTGCGAGCCAGGCTGGCTCTGCAGGCCGGCGACCGCCTGGTCTTGCCACGATTCGCCGGGGAGTTCGCCGCCGAGCGGCCCACCGACTTCAACGACCTACTGCGCCTGGCCGGCCCAGCGGAACTGCTGCGTCAGGTGCGCCAGGGATGGCCTGAGCGATGAAGCGCCCATGCAACCCCACCCGCAAGCTTGCCTGGCGCGACTTTTGTTGGCTGGTTGCCATACTGCACCCCGCCACCGACAGGAGATACACATGAGCAAGCTCTGCCAAGGACTCGGCCACCTCAGCCGTGAAGAGGCACGCAAACTGTTTGATCAGCGCGTGCGGGACCGGACCGCATCACTGACTGCAAACAGCGGCGGGCTTTCCGCTTCGACACGGGAGCCGCTGGACAGTGACTGGATGGACAACCTCGACCAGGCGGACTGGGAATGCCTCATGGGGGGCCCGGACGAAAGCCTGCTGGAAAGCCTCTATGACTGATCCCGACGCCTTTATCCGTTCCAGGGAGGAATCACGCATGGCTGCTTGTCGAAAGTGCTCACTTCATCGCCCCGGACTGAATGCCAATGGCATCTGCCCGAGCTGCGTAAGATTTCATGGCGCAGATTGCCTGCCACCGATGCGCCAGCCGGTCAGGGTTCTGAGTGTGGTCAGCACCCCGGCGCGCCAACCCACCACTGAAAAGCCCACCTTCGCCGACCTGTTCGATCTGCACCCGCCGCGCCAGAAAGCCGAGCCGAGCCTACCCAGACCCGTCCGGGCAAGAGCCACAGCCAAATTGCCCAGCGCAGTTCCGCAGAAAGCGGCGAGCGGCGAGCCTCGCCCGGAGGCCCCCGTTCCTCCACCCCAGCCTCCGGTCATAGCGCCCAGGCCGGCGGTTGATCGTGACCACCTGCTTGAATTGGCGCGGACCGGGCAATTGCGCATCGAGCAACTCGAACGCTTGCTCGACAACCTGTCGTACTACGGTTTCACCCCCGCTGAGGGCAGGCAACTGGATGAATGCCTCTCCGAACGGATGCAATGGCGCGCCAACAAGGAAAGCGCTCGACGCTCGGCCCTGATCATTCATAGCCAGAGCGGCTGGTGGAGCCTTGAGCGCTGATCCGCAAGGTCGGAGCGCGACGCACCCGATACGGAGGTAATCCATGTCCATGCCCGTGGCAACCTACCAATGCACGGCCTGCGATTTTTCCGGGTGGGACTGTGTCACTTGGGGCTATCGCTACTATCAACACGGCGATCTCGAACTGCCTGTGCATGTTGCCTTGGGCTGGTGTCACGATTGCCGCCAACCCCGTTGCCGTAACGCCGCCACTGCGGCGACGCTTGGAGAACGATGTGACTGAAGTAGTCAGACCGGGGCTGTCGATTTCCATCGAGAAATGAAGTGCAGGCTCACATCTGTCAGTAAAAGCTGCGTGGATCGCACTCCGAAACTTTGGCTACGACTGGATGGGACAGCTTTTCCCTTACCAACGGCGGCAAAGCCAACGGCATTACCGGCCTCATGACTACAGGTACAGCCCCTCAGCGTTTCCTCGCGCTGGACGAAATGGAGTATTGCAGCACGCATCTCTGTGAATTATCGGGCTCATCCACTATTCACATAGAAGATTATTCAAAACCGAATAATTCAGAATAATTTTCCTCAGTGGCTAGTTCGGCCCATGGGACACGAGCTGTGGAGCCAGCGCTTCTACCCTTATCCTGACGCGGCGGGGAAATGCCATAGCGAGATAGTCGGCAAGGCTTATTGGCTGGAGATCAGCCCGTTCACGCCTGTCCGAGATTTGGGTTATTTCAGACACAGACGACGCTGGAGGTACCTATAACCAAGGAGCCAGCCATGCGCCTCTTCAGCGAACTTGTAACCCTTTTCGCCTCAATTCTTCAGCCAAAACCCGTGTACACGACCATCATCTATCCCAGCCAGGGAAAGCCGGTAGTGGTGCATGACGGCCTCAGTATTCGTCATGAGCGCAGATGGCAAATGGCCGAATCGCTGTTGGAGGAAGAAAACCCGAGCTTCTCCTTCAGCTCTCTGCACAACGATCCTACGAGCCAAACCGAGCCGGTCGAGCTGTTTCAAGCAGAAAGTTTCTCTTCGGATTTGCTCGCCAGCAGCTTCCAGCCCATGGACACCATGTGGGTCAACCCAGCCAACGGCATGCCCATGATGGACACTTGCTTCGATGTTATGGGGAACGCATATGGCATGGACATGATGAGCGACATCGCATCGTTCGATCATGCCATGAGTGACTTCGGAAGCAGCTTTTCGACCTTCGGTTTTGACTGAACCCAGGGAAGAACCTTCAGGGAGATTGGAGATGTCGCCATTGGGATTCGGAGTGAGCTTTATTGTGGCTTTTGCAGTGGGAGTTTCCTGGTTGGCTTGGGCGTTCGATGCACGAATAGAGCGCAGCAGGCGGGTTCGGCAGATTCCATTGCCGCTGGACTACACAGACTCCGGCCAACGCCGTAGGCCAAGCACCAGGGCGCGACCAGTGATCGCCCTCGCGGGGTTTCTGCTGATTCTGCTTTCGGTAGCTGGTGCAGCGGTATTGGGCCGTCTGGCTACCATGCAGCCGGGCGAGGCAGCTGCGGTGTTCATCGCCTACCCGCTGCTGAGAGGTCTTTGGGGACATATCATGGGGGTTGGCCCAATTATCTGCGTCGTCATTGCGATACCCGGCACGTATTGCATCAGAATTGGGCTTGGGCCAGAGCGACGTTGAAGCGAGGTTGCCGCTTGACCGCCACTACGGCAACAGGCTCGCACTGGAGTTAGCGTTAGATATTGAAAATGGCCGTCGCGTTGCCGTCAGGCCTCCACTACGGCAACGCTCCGTTGCTCACGTTACCTACTGATAGGAATCGTTATGGAAGAAAGCTACCGCATGCTCCAGGTAGCTATCGGCTCAAGCCTTTTGCTATTAGGTACAACAGCAATGGTTGGCCTTATCGTTGCGAGGCATCTGGATAGCAAGAATGAACGCAGCGGCCCGGATGATCGGCCCGACCCGCCCCGGCAGCACCTGTAGGCGGAGATCCTGGCACATGACTGGTTCTTCGAGTCCACTATACGACGCCACTTCTTTAGGGTGGGGTAAAAAGTGGGGTAAAAATGAGCAGCTCCCAAAAACCTTCGCCCATAAAAAAATCCAGCCACCGCTAAGTGGCTGGATTTTCTAGGGTTTTTTGGTCGGGACGGAGTGATTCGAACACTCGACCCCTTGCACCCCATGCCGGAGGTCGACCTTATAAAGCATTGATTTTATTAGGATAAATTTGAGCGCTCGCTGCAGCCACTGCTCTACTTTATCCAACGGTTTTCAACGATTTCCCGCAAAAGTCCCTATGCATTATCGAGTGCATGGCGGCCCCACTTCGCAACCAACGCCAATCAGCTGACTAGATGAGGCCACAAACTTTGTGAAAATTTCTCGTTAGGCTTTGGCCCTGTCTGCCACCAAGAAAACACATTTTCTAAGTAGGGTCTCCAGAAAGTCCGCTGTGACTGAGAAACCATCGAAATATAATCCGGCTCAGACTTTAAAGCCCGCCATAAATCGCCAGCAAAATTAGACAACACAAAGTCGACAGCTAGGATAACGTCCATGGGAGGATGGCCAATCCTAGGCGCTGGGAGTATCAATATTCTGCCATGTTCCTTATCCAGCTCATCAAGTTTCCTCCCGCCATACTGAAAATGATAGAGCGGATGAGCATCTTCCGGTTCGTTATCTTCAAAGTCAGCCGGTTCAATATGCCTATCAAAATGCCAAGAAGAAATATGAGTTCTCTTAGGGGTACAAATAACAATATTTAGCTCCAAGTGACTTATCAACTCAGAAAAATCTTCCGTACATCCCCCTTCAATTTTGAAATCCACATGAATATCCAAATATTTTTCAACAGGCGAAGGATACACTTTCTGAGGAAGTCTAACCTTGAACTGAAGATCTGAAACCTCATACCCCCATGAACTATCACCGCTCGGCTTACTCCCGATGCACTTTGCTGCAGCCTCATCAAGAACCCATGCATTACGACAAACATCAGACGCGCTATTAATTAATGCAGTTTGAAATCTACGTAAATCATTAGATATTTTTTTCCTAAAACGATCACAGACCTCCCTGTCTTTAGCCATTCTTCAATCCTTCTTTAAACTCCAAATATCGCTCCATCTCCAATGGATCGATCTTCCAGAGCGTCCTATTTATTCTATTACCTGCGGCATACGCCGAAACATACCTGCTTTCTTGCCATGGGAAACCATCTACCCTCAAAACCTTGAAAGCATCGACCGTATCCAAAGGCGCACTAGTCGCGATACAAAGCGTAGAGAAGCGATCACTATATCCTTCAACGAGAGGCGTAGCGGCGACTAATGACAATCCCAGTGCGTCATTTAGAACCCTCACACGCCCAGAGGCCCCGAATCGTCTAAGTGCTCCTTTCCCACTGTTCAACTTGTCCCAGTAAGAGCTTATGCGATGCAACCACCACCTTGTATAGGCCTCGCTGAAAACCCCGGAGTATCGGCATTCACCTAGAGCAGAAAGCAGCCCCTCCCAACTATCTCCAGATGCTTCAATATCGATACCAAGTTTTGCGGCGAGCATTCTTTCACCGACCAAAATACCCTCTTCCCTGATTAAGGAGTTAAGCACCTTTCTAGCAAAAACATAAACAACTTCACTTGACAACAAATACTGGACCAACCTTGGATCCAAGATATCTAAATCTGCTCCGCTGACACCAAGGGCTCTCGGAAGATCCCAAGATTCACCTTCCCCTTTCAGATTCAGACATTCCTTTAGGTAGCAATAGCCAACTGCAAAAGCTTGTAGCTGCAGCGTCCTCTTTGCTATTCCCTCCGGAGAAGAAACGTCCGGCCCATCTTTCAAATAAACCGCATCAAAAAGATCATGAGAAGCGCTATCAGGCTCGTATGATCTTGCAAGCTTGTCATTTACAGACCAAAGAACAATAGGAAAATTATCTATTTCTCCTAGGGCCATGCGGGTTCTTAAATCCTGGGCAAGCGTAGAGCCACGATAGAAGACCTTATTTCCATCATCATCCGGAAGCTCATCAAGACGCAGATCTACCAATACGCCAAATGGAACACCTCGAGAGCTTTCTTGCTTTATACGCTCAAACTGTTCGGCAAGCTCCTTAGGGTGCATCTTACTAAACTCGATAGACTTATCAGGTCCTTCCAAGGCATATAATACTGGATCTATCGTTTCAGCGGTTTGATCGTCAATGCAGAGATACTTAGCGGAGATCATCAGGAATTTCCTCTTCAGAAGCCCTGGGGAATTCAATTCTAATACATGTAGAATAGTTATCAGGAGGTGAAGAGACGAATATCTCTCCTCCAGCACTGACAATAATATCTCTAATGATCTTTAAACCAAGACCAGAACCAGTTATCTGCACTTCCTCATCCGCCAAGGCATCGGCAGGGGTGCTAGTGGTAAAGAAAGCATCGAACACTCTTTCTTTATGATCTTCAGGAATTCCGTCGCCATTATCAATAAACTCAATATATATTGAGTTCTCTTCAGATTCACCACCACGAATCAATATTCGCCCAGGGACTTTGGCGCGATTAATCGCCTTAAGAGAATTTGTAAACAGATTCAGAAGTATTGACGTCCATTCTGACCTATGACTAGGCTTCACAAAAAGGTCATAACCATTGAACTGAACATCCAGTATTGCCTTTTGCCTCTTAAGAGTAGGACCAATCACCTCTCTGAAATCTGAGACCACATCTCTAATCTCATGAACTTCAAGAGTACGCTGCGTATTTTGCGTAACAGCCCTATCAAAATAACGTAGATATGCCTGCAATGAATCGATGTTCTCTTTAAGATTCTTAAAAGTTTTATTGCCAGGCTCTTGCTCCGCAACTTCTAACACTCCCGAACTTATCGCAAGTAACACATGCCTAGTCTCATGCGTAAATTCGCCGATAGTGAGGCCCAGTGTAGCCAGAACACGGAGCATTCCATTTTCTTCCAGAAGAGCCTGTGATGATTCTCCTAACTCTCGAACCCTCTCAACCAACTCCTTTGCAGCTTCCGAGACCTGAGCATGCTCCCCGAGATCAAGAGACAGATTGACTCCAGAATTAATTAGCTGAATTAAGCCATTTAATTTTTTTACAAGCTGATCTGCTGTATCTATTGGTTTTTTGGGCGGGGACTCATCTGAGGCAAAAATCTTTCTACCTCGCGCCGCAGCAATTTTGATTACACCTTGAGCGAGAGCTCTGTAAACGAAATCCTGCAATTGAGAGAAAGCCAGGTTTTCGATAAGCCCCTCTCTACTTGCAGTTTCCTCAAAATTCACGCCATCGACATCGTTGATCTGAACAAAACCAAGAAAATTGGAGTTGTGATGCGGAGGAAGAATCTGCCTCAATGCAGAAGAGCGCTGCAGCCCTAGCCAGTCGTCATGGTACTCCCCGTAAGGAAGAACTCTAAAACCGTTTCGATAAATCCTGACACCGCCGCTACTTTTCAAAACATTCTTTACGATTCTTTTTGACCCCGCCGGAAGCTCATCAGCAATAAAGTAATACGCCGTAAAGCTAACACCAGCCAAGCTAGAGTAACTTTCAAACTCATGGCCATAAATATTTGTTGTTCTAGGATCGAAAGCCATGCCTTCATCTGATATGTGAATCTCATGCCGCTCGCACTTCAGAGAAACAAAGGGCCTGCCCTTTTTATCCACATGACCAGAAATAATTGCTAGAGCATTATCCAAAATGCTTTTCTGCTCACTGGCCACCAAATACTCTATACCATCTAGCTCCTCGTAGAACTCTACTTTAAATCCAGGATCTTTTTTGTTTTTCTTGGGAGAGTATATAAGAGGGAAAGGCTGAATCAAATCCGAGATATATCTATAAGCTCGTTGTATTTGAGAATTACTCCAGCTGTCCTTTAGCCCACTTATATGCAGTTGCGTTCCAACCGGCAAACCTTCCACATACCTAATATGACTTGAGATCAATATCAGGTCTCCAGTTTTAGCAAACTTCCTCCAGTCAATATTAATTCCAAGCCCCTTTTCGCTGACCTCATCCCGCGTTAAAACCTCCAGATTATTACCAAGGCGCTGAGCGGAAAAACGGCCGATTCCTTTTCGCCCTGCTCGCTGTCGTCTATACAAAGTAGATCTAGGATTATCGCTTTTGTCTTGTGTAGAAATCCTCATAAAACCATTTATTAAATTTTCTCGCCCCATACCTAGGCCATTGTCCAGAATAACCAGATCACCGCCCGCACTAGTGTGATTTCTAAAAACCACCTTCACATATGTAGCATCTGCATCATATGCATTTTTTATAAGCTCAGCGACGGCTGTTTCTTGCTTCGATACTAGCTCATGCCCCAGCCTAGATATATGACTTGCATCTACTGAAAACCGAACATTCTCTTGATCATACTTTGCTAACTCCGTAGCAAGAGAAAGAACCTTGTCGTAATCAAAGCTCGAACTGAGAAGTTCCTGAGACAGCTCATGACGAAGACTTTCCTTAGAACCACCTAGAAATTCTTCTTGCAGTTTATTCACATCCATGCCTACCCCCGATCAATTATTTGACCTTTTCGGTAACTACGAGCTTGTATGAGTGATCGCTCAAAGGTTTCCAAGTGATCGCCCAGTGACGGTCCAATTTCAGAAATCAAAAAATCGTCTACTATGCTTCGAACAAAATCGTCATCATGTTTATTCTGACAAAGAGCCTGATTAACACGTTCAAAAACTTCAAGAACGGCTTGCTCGTCAATTTCTTCAGGGCGGAGAACCATCAATTCCATAACGTCTTTCGGCTCAAGCTTTAGAGCACCAGACCCACAAGGCCGCCCAATAATTTCAGCATGCAGTTGAGTAAAACTGGAAAGCATTGAGAGAGCTAAAAACTTGCTCTCTACCTCACTCAGCCGGTTTAAAAAATATACTCTATACACTGAATTTGTACAGTTAACACCCGCTGAATTAATAATTAATCGCGGGCCGTTATGTGTCAAAAATGAAAAAAATCCGTCCGGAATTTTACCATCGTCTGGCTGATGCCATATCGACCTCTTCTTATATGTAGGTATTTCCTTCTGACTCTCAGGATACGACGACAAGTAACGAACAACCTCTGGAGACAACTTCTTTTTGCGCGTATCTAAAAGCAGGCATCTACGATCCTCCCTAGCCAGGCGAACAACCTGGGCGCGAGTAAGATTAATTCCGTCTATTTCCTTTATTTTTGGAACAACAAACTTTAAATATTTCCTATCTACTCCAGACACCCGCCAATCAGATCTCTTCCTTATAAAAAACTTTGTATCACCAGTAACAATTCCAATTCCAACTGTAGCAATATTTTTTATAGCAACAGACGGCAAAAGCTCGCAAGCCGCTATAAATCCAGAGGCATTATCTCGCGCAACAAACGAACCAATTCCAAATGACTCGAACAAACCAATATTTTCTGAACTACTTTCCCAGCGCTTTATGATGGGTTGCACATCTAACAATGTCGCAGAATGCGCGAAACGCATATCACCCAATGCAGATCTCGATTTCCGAAAGCCTTCAGCAAGAAGGACCACCGTTCTTTCCTCAGCCCCCTCATCAAGAAAAATTCGCTCTGCAAGAGAGACAACCAAACTTCTATCAAAACAACTTTCTATTAGTACATGAATCCTTTTTGCGTAATCCGACGAGAGAAAACTCCCAGGCAGCACAAATGCTAAACGGCCGCCATCTCGCATAAACTCAAATGCATGCAGGATGAAATAAACCCAAAGACTAGACTTTGCATCTACAGGCATCATCCTTTTTTCGCGCCAGTCAGATAAAGCTTTTTTTTGCGCGCTCCCTATCTGAGCATGACCAATATAAGGAGGATTTCCAATTACTGCATCCACCCCCGCCGAACAAAATTCAGAAGACTCTATGAGCAAAAAATCTTTCAATAAAAAATTGCACGAATTAAATCCGCACCGTAGCGAGCGCAATTTATCAAATGCATGGATATCTATATCACAACCAAATACACTCGAAAGCGGACTATCCGCTCCCAGCAGATCAAATCTCGAAGCAATCTCTTCTAGAAAATTACACCCGCCAAAACTTGGCTCTAAAACAACATCATCCACCGAACGAATAGCCCACTCGCACAAGATCCTACTAAGATCCGGTGGAGTGTAAAATGCTCCAAGACTACGCTTCCTTTCGTTACTTTGCTGCGGTGCCTGGCCATCAGTGACTAAGGATTCCTCCACAAACACGACAACACTCCATCAGATCATATAATAAAATCGCGCGATTTTACCACTATAAAATCAACAAGTAAACCCAGCATACTATTTGCCACTTACGCGCCACCACCGTTAAAAATAAGCCATTGACAGAAATCCAAGCCAATCAATCTCCAGCGCGCCACAGCTCATATAATAAATAAATTAAAAACGCCAATACAATCACTTGTGCCTCGACAAAATACATCCCCGACACATTACTTGCGAACCACAATTACTATAAATACCCCAACCATAATAAAGACTCTCACATATCTATTGGCATCTTCTTCCCAACAACCGTTTAATCGCTGCCTTTCGGCCCCTGAGGGATGGCCTGAAAAGCCCCTACTCGAAACATGCCCCCGGTAACCACGCGACTACAGGCTTGCAAATTTTGAAAAGACGGGCTTTTTCAGAGCCCCCTTAGATATTTACTATAATACTCTTATATAAACTCAGTGGAACACCAGCTTCGCAGCCGCCCATAGGTGATAACGATTATAGATAGTAATCACGTGAATTATGCTGCGAGCCGTGAGATCCTGCTTAGCAGGCTAGCTCGTAAATTACGGAACTAAAGTAAGAAGACACCAACCACAACTGGAGAATCTCTCCTATTCACCTACGCAATTAACCAAGTGATGTTCCCCCTCCCTGAAGCGACTACGCCACAGTAGGTTGCCATCCTGAAACCGTCGGGCTAGAGTGCGCCCGTCGTGGTAAGTCCCGCGACCGGGAGTCGAAACCCGCTTTGTCTGAGGGCGCGGCAGCGTTCATAGCTGCGTAGCAGGTACCTTGTACCCAGCTACTGCATTTCTATGGCGGACCGTGCGGGGCAGGCTTTTGCCTGGCCGGTTCCCTCGGACGCCGGTATTTCGACCCCCGTACGGTTCGCCACCATTACCGAGTCGAAACGGTGTTGGTGGTTCCTCTCACTGTCCGAGGAGCATAAGGAATGCGCTACCCCTTTTTTACCCGAGAGCTCCGCCTTGGGCTTCAGGTCTTGCTGTCCACCTCTGATCGGGAGGTGCGCCATGGCTGAGTTCGAATCCTGCGTTGTACCTTTTCCACTGCAGCGAAGCCCGCTGCATGAATCCGAACGCTCTCCCCTACCCTCCGAAGCTGCAGCTGAACTACGCGGCGTCATGCTCGGTAACCTGCTGGATCAACTGGCCGAACCTGAGGACTTGCAGCCGACAGATCTGCGCGTGCGCATCGCTGCTTATTCAGCGCTGGCTCTGCTCGATGAGATGGTCGTGCTCTATCGCCGCGCCCTCTCTGACGTTCGAGGAGGTGCCAGATGAGCAAGGGTGTGATGACTTACCTTCCACCTCACGACGGCCATCCAGGTATGGAGATCACCTGGGCTGCAGATTGCAGAGAGGCATTCGACCAGGGCGTGAAGCTGGCCCAGACCTGGCTCGATAACGCCCGCAGTGGATGGCTCTGGGCAGTGATGATCGCCGAACGCGATCTACTGCCCTGCGCTATTGAAAGACGAGCTTTTGAGGTGGGTTTCCTGAGTCGTATCCACCAGCGTATGTGCTCGCATCTTCGCTGCGGTGAACAGGCCGAGATCTATACCGCCGGTGATTCCCTTGGCCACAGAAAGACCCTGACGCTCGCCGAAGCGAGCTGTCAGGGCTGAACTGAGCCATGGCAAATGCCAAGAAGTGGCCTGTTAAAACAGACCAGGAAGGAAGGTTCTGAGCTAACGGAGTGCAGGGGCAGCGTACTGAGTCTTTGCACTTCGTTAGCCCAGAGACCGAGAATATTTCGGTAGCGGCCGTCTGCCAATCGTTTTGATGGGGCACTGGTTAGAAGTGGCGGCCAGCCTCGCTACTTTCTCGTTGTTGATGCAGGCCACATCCGCAGTTCTACTGTTCGCCAACAACGCCTCTGGGCGTTTTAGACCGTATCGATAGAGCCTGCGCGCTTCGCTTGCTGGTGGCGCCTGTGCGATCGGTGGAATGGCGGTCTTGCTGTCTCCTCTCACCCTATCACGGCGTTCTCGCCGTCAAGGGCTGCACGCGCTTCGCGCGTTTGCGGCTGGGCCGGCTATCGCCCCCTGACTGCTGCGCTGCGCCGTGCTGGGCCAGTTCCGGGCAATTCCGCCTGAGCAACTGGAGCATGATCATGTCTCAGCTTTCTCTCGCCTTTGACGCTTCTCTGATGATTCGCGACGAGCAAGGTCGCTATCTGCCTGCCACTGCAGAACAGATCCTGGATGCTGCTCGCAAGGTGATCGATCAGAAGGTTCAGCGAGGTGCAGCCTTTACGTCTTCGGAGCTGGTCAAGGAGTACTTGATCGCGAAGCTGGGTGGCTTTGAGCACGAGGTTTTTTCAGCGCTGTTTCTGGATGCCAAGCATCGCCTGATCCAGTACGTCGAGATGTTCCGCGGCACCATCGACAGTGCATCTGTATACCCGCGCGAGGTGGTCAAGGAAGCACTGCGCCTGAATGCTGCGGCAGTGATCTTCGCGCACAACCATCCAAGCGGAAATTCAGAGCCAAGCCAGGCTGACAAGGTGCTAACACAACGCTTGAAGGAAGCCTTGGCGCTGGTCGATGTCCGCTCGCTGGATCACGTCATCGTGGCAGGCCAACACACCGTATCTTTCGCTGAGCTTGGGTTGCTATGAACCAAGGGGGCTGAGCCCCCTTTTTGCTGCGCCCTTTCAGGCGTGCGCAGCGTGTTCAGCCGATTCATCTTCCTTCGCTGCCAGCCCCACCGTCCAGTGGCCGCCGTTTTCTTGGATCAGATGCAGCAGGTCGTAGGTTCTGATCATGTCGAGTAGACCAGAATGGCCGTAGGCGTTTGGCGAAAATGCCGGATCAGTACGTTTGAGGTACTGCCCAAGGGCGCTCAGGGTGACCTTGCCTTCGCTGGTTCCGCCTGCAAGCAGAGATACGGCATCCACCACGAACCTTGGTCGCCGCTTGACGACAGGCTTGCTGGGTTCAGGCTTAGCGGTTTCCTGCTTGCAGCTCGACTCAGCCTTGGCCGCAGGCTTCTCGGCATGCTCCGCAACAGGCTCTTGGAAATGCTCCTCGCGGCGCCACTCAAAGAACTGGTCACTGGCGTTGCGCAGTGCGTCGGGGGTCTTGGGTTCACCGACGATGCAGACAGTAGCGCCACGTTCTCTGAGCTTGCGACACAGGTAGGCGAAATCGGAATCGCTGGTTACCAGGCAGAATGTATCCGCACGGTGATCGAAGAGCGCCTCCATTGCGTCCAGGGCCAAGGCGATGTCGGAAGTATTCTTGCCGGCCGCATATTGGTATTGCAGGCATGGTGTGAAGGCCAGTCGAACGAGAGCCTCCTGCCATTTGTTGGCCAAGGTCCCGTGATTGCCATATCCCCTTCTCAGGACGACACGTCCGAACTGGGCGACCACGCGTAATGCGTGCTCCAGAATCTCGGGCGATACGTTGTCGCAATCCACCAAAACAGCTACACGCGTTTCTCCAGCCGGCGTGAAAACTCCCATCCCTGCTCCTATCGAGTGATCCCAGTTGAACCAATAGCCTCACGACTGCTGCCAGCACGACAGTTACAGACCGGTTTATCTGCCTCGGTCTAGTTCACTTGGCGGACGTGCGCGTCTTCAGTTCCAAAATAGAAATACCGCAATGAACAAGCGATCAGATTGTGAACTAGCAGACCGCTGGCCTCCAGCATCAGCCAGTAGCTTTGCGTAAGTCGCGGCGGAAATTTTCCAAACTCCGGAAATCGCTAGGGGACTTGGCTACGGTCACTGTCGGTCGGCCACCTGGATGAGTAAGCCGTCCATGCTTACCTCCACGATGAAAGCGCCATCCTTGACGAACCAGTTGACGGATGAGCGCATCGATTTCTTTGTTCGAACAGTACTTCATGCGCCCTCTCCTGCCTGCAGAGTGTAGCGTGCGAGGAAGCGCTCAATGTCGAAGGCCATTTGAGAAAAGGCTGCATCCGCACCTACCTCCAGGATCGGCCTACTGTAGTCGTAACCGTTCCCCGCAATCAGCGGGCTGTTCTGGAAGAAGCGCCCATGTGGATCAACCATCAGATAGGATTCGGCCATATCTTGGTTGTCTTCCGGACATAAGATATTCGCGAAGGCGCGATGACGTAGGACAAAGGCGGCGAACTGCTCTTCGCTGATGGACAAATGCTGATTGACCACGGGCAGCATGCGCAGGACTTTCCACTTATGCGGAGCAAAACGGCCTAAAAGACCGCTCATGTCTTCCGCATGGTTGGCCTGGTTGACCACAGTATTGAGTTTGAGCCTAAAACCAGGATTTAACTGACGAGCACTGTCGAGGGCACTGGCCAGATCGCTCAGGTTGAGAAGCTTGCCACGACGGTCGACTCGGCCGATTGTACGGTTGGTCTCAGAGCTACTCGAATCGATGCTGATCCCGAGCCAGATTAACTGAGTTGCCAAACGATCCAGTAGCTCCCGGGTCAGACTTGCTCCATTGCTGATCATGGAGACTTCAAAGCCAAGCGCCCGGGCCTGACTAACAATGGCCGGGAGCTTCCTGGCATGTAGCAAAGGCTCTCCGCCAGCCAGATTGAGACGGACGGAGTTCCAGGACATTCGCCTAGCCAGCGGGTTGGCGTGGTTAGTCGGGTGGAAGAATCGATACAGTTCTCTTAACAGCGCTGTAGTTTGCTCTACATCGTGGATCAACTCTCGTGGGCACGCAGATTCTTTCCAGGCTGCATAGCAGTACTGGCAACGGTAATTGCAAGCCTCGGTGAGATGCCAGTTCAGGACAAGCTGGGTGGGGGATTGCATGAAGCGGACTCCGTCTGTTGGGGTCCGCGCAGGATCTCAGTGCACCTGATTACCCGGTATGCAGAACGGCGTACCCCCTCCTCATGATTCCTGAGCAGGGGGGAGTACGCGATTCTTCAGTGTTAAGGTTGCAGCGCTTTGCAAGGATTAACGCACCTTCAACAACACCAAGGACAGGCGCCATGAGCACCCTACCGCTAGCCGAAGCTATCCTACTGGAAATTCATCAGAGCCTCGGCTGCCCAAGCTATCAGACCACCAAAAAACGCAAGTTTGCGACCGGGCAAGACAGCCTTGCTACCCACAAGGCCATGGGCGAAGAAGTCCTATACGCTATCTTCGATGCTCTCGATATGGATCCTCGGGCTCGCCTCGATGCCCTCGACAACCTTACCGAGTTTGGGAACGCCTACAAACATCTGGAACTCAATACCTGGACCTTTGCCGCCGATGAGCGCCAGATTCTGTGGATGCTGCTCGGTTATTTCTATATGCCTGGACTGGCTCGCCGCGCTGCTTTTTGGAATCTGGGCAAACCATTAGATACGGGCATGCCTGGCGGGCGCTTCTGGTATCTGCCCGAGCCCCGCAATGTGGGAGGAAAACAGAGCCTCTATCTACCCGTAGCTCAGGTAGTAGATTGGCTACTGGACTTACTGGGAATGCCTTTAGAGGAGCTTGCCGATCAGCGCAGTGAGATCACAAGAGGCGGACATGATGGCCTACGGCGATCCCTGTACAACTGGCGAAAGGATACCAACATCCGCCCCGACACCTTCCGCAAGTACTTCTCGGACAAAGCGGTCTTGGACTTCAAGGGAGCGTTCACCCTCGACAACAATCGCTCGCCTGCTGAGCAGTTCGCCGACGCGCTGGCATTTGTAACGCGTAAACAACTGACAGCAGAACAACTCCGCCTGGAAATTCCGATGACCCAGCCGGGCCGCCTTGAGGCCATTCTGGACGGTGTTGCTGATGAGGATGAACAGGCTGCTCTCATCGAATGCCTGGCTGATCGTTATGCTATCCCGTCACTACATACAGTCCGTCAACGCCTGCTCTTTGCCCGCATGGTGCAGGATGGTTATGAGCGTTTGCTCAAATTCCTGTGCCCTGGCGTTGACTCCCAATGCACTGACCCTAAGCAGAACAAACTGCTGCAGCTACTCGCTAGCTACAAGTTTGTCTACAACATGACCATCGGCGCTTGGCGCAACTGCGGCGATAAGGGTGAGGCGGCAGAGAATGCTTGGTTCGAGGACCACTTGCCCGCCACAGATAGACATGGGCTATTCCTTTCCATCCTGCCGTCACGTCGAGAAACTGCCAATATGGAACTGGCGCACCTGCTTACGCGCTACTTCTCCGAAGTGCAGGCAGGCGCAGAGCTTGAGGATCACTTGGGGCTCGATGCGGAATCCGCACGGCCAATCATCATGCGCAACGCCGAACGTACCGCTGCCATTGCAGACGAGCTGCATGCAGAGTTGCATTTGGTAGCACGCATGAAGAACTCTTCCTCTTGGCGAGCCTTGCAAAGTGAGCATCGCTACTGGGTAGTCAGCCAAGCGGCCAATCACTCCGAACTCAGTACCCGCGCTAAAACGGCCACCATTCAGCGCCTGCGCGAACTGGCCATCACTCCGGAACAGACTGTCCAGGCAATTCTGTTCGAGCTCAATGCTTACCTGAACGGCGACCATCAACAACGCCCGAAAGACAGCGGCAAGCGGGTCCAAGCACTACTCGAAGAGGCCGAGGCGAGCGATGGTTACGTTCTGTGGAAGGCCGGAATCTTGCAATACAAGGCCAAGCATCTGTTGGCCTGCAATGACTTCGAGGGTGCTGGCAAGCTTTTTCGGGAAGCTTTAGACGCTGGACTGGAGCGCAACTGTGGGCCACTGCGTGGTGAAGTGGCACGGGATTGTCTTGCCGTAGCAGTAGCTAATCAAAGGCTCGTACCGGAGAACCACGAAAAATATTATCGAGAGATGTTGGCCGGTGGGATGGTCGAGAGTAGTGAGATTCCCAGCATCGAAGATACGGCACGCTGGGCCGGCGATTACTTCTGGAACACGCTGTACAAACCCTACCCGGGTATTGAGCAGTTGGAGCCGCTGGCTCGTGAAAAAGTGCAAGAGTCTATCCAGCTTCTAATGACCGGTGACCAGACAGGACTGCTTGCCTGGATACAGCGCAATCGCAGCAAACTCAACGCGCCACTTCCGTCGGTGACCGGTGATTCACTGTTGATGCATTGGATAAAGGGGCACAGCAATTTTCTGCGCAGACTTCCGCAACATCGACATATGACACCAAACGAATTGCAAGGCGAATGGAGCCGTTTTGAGATCATGCTTAAACACTGGCATCAAGCCATTGGTATGTTGGCTCTGAAGGCACCGAAACAGCTGAATATTGCAGATTTCAAGAAGCAAACCCCGCTCATGCTGATGGCGGAGGTTGGGGATACTGAAATGGTCACGTTAATGCTGGAGGCTGGTGCCGACCCTGATATGCAGGACGTGCAGGGCATGACCGCCCTGCACTCTGCGATCAAATCCGGCGTGAACAGTTGCGTCGACGCCCTACTCGATCATCCATGCGCGCTGGATAAGACCACTTTTGACGGCCAGTCTCCGCTTCATACTTCAGCCTGGACCGCAAATCTGTATGCGACCGAACGCCTTTTACAACTAGCCCCTGAGCTTGCGTGGAAGCGAAACCTGCGCGGCATGACTCCGTTGGAGCAGGTTGAGGTCTTGATCGAACATCCAGAGGCGTTGTCCTCTTTGGCTCATAAACTCGCTCAAGCCGGTAACCGTTGTGCCAGCAGACATGATTTGCTGCGCACCGCCCAAGTGTTGGAGCAAGCGATACCGATGACCTCAAGCTAACGGGTATCAGAGATTGGGCGTATTCTGCGCCCAATCAATTTCCCCTTAAAAGGAACGTGAACGGGGAGCCCTCAGAGGGCTGATTCCGCCCCAATCAGAAGATAACCACGTCCCGCAGCCTCCTAGGGCGGTTGGAGGTCGGGGCGGAGGTACTGGCAGCGCGGCCTACTGCCACGACCCTCACTCCGATTGGCGGCGAACCTCAATGTCGACGATGTGACGAGGCGTTCGCCCAAGCCGAGGATCGCCGTTGGCAACGGCGACGATTCCCTCCTGTTCGTCACCAGCCCACAGGCCAACTAGGTAGTGCAGGAAGAAATCGGCATAGGAGCAACTGGCGTCCCTCACCGTAGCCGCCAAGACCGATGTTTTGCTCGTATGCAACTGGGTCAAGTTCCTGACGAGCCGGGCCGGGGCAACCCAGAGCGTCGGTCGCGCCGAGACCGGCGTCATGAACAGATAGTAGGCGTGCTCTGACTGGTTGAGCATATCCTCGCACTGCTGCAGGTTAATGCCGATAGTCGAACTGAAGCCCCTCCCCGAACCAGTGCCACTGCGCTTTTTCACCTGCACAAGGGTGGCTCGCTGGATAACTGTCCTGCCTGCGTCCACGACACGGGTCAAGAACAGCACGTCTGCCCCCAGCGGGGACCCAACTGACGTGTTAGTCCCTTCCTCCCGCTTGCTGGGCTGGCGTACATTCACCGACAGGCCCGGATAGGTCGATCGCGTCATGGCTGAGAGCTGGCGCAGTTGGTGGCTTGCGTTGCCAACTGCCTCCTGCGTCAGGGCCAGGAGGCGAGCTGTGTGGACCTCCTCGTCCTCTCCCCAAGTATCCGAATACTCGCGGCAAAACTTTTCCTCGATCTGGCTGAGCGCGCTATGGATGACGCGCTCTACGGACGGGTCGCCCAACCAGGTCTGGGTGCCGATGTTTGGCAACGCAGTGGTATCCTCGCCCAGGCCTATCGGCCCCTCTAGGTCCAGCGCCCCCCGCCTAGAGCGCACTAGCCCTTTTGCCCTCAGTTGCAGTTGCCTTGGACCAGCGTTGGCGAGCTGGTTCGCAAAAGCCAGGTGATCCTCGTCATCCATCAATCGCAGAAGCACCGGCTCGACTTCGGCAAACGCCGTCTGCTCGAGCCAACGGCAGGCGAAATCGAGGAGGCCTTGGGCCAGCTCTGGCTCCTCGCCCACCTGATCGAAAAGATCCTGCCGCCAGGCTTCGCGAGCGGAAGGACCTAGTTGGTTCCACAGCGCCTCTCGGCACCACGCATCCGATGGCAATTCTCTGAGGCTTGCAGCAACGTTTTGCTGGCTGGATCGCGCTGGGTTTTCGAACCCGTGCCAGGCAGAGGCAAGCGCGAGGTCCGACGGCATAGTGTCAACCAGCAATGCAGCAAGCGCAGAGCAGGCTTTGGCAACGCATTCCCTGAGTTGGTCTTTCTTCTCTGCCTGCGGATGGTTTTGCCAACGCAGAAACAGGCTGCGTACATCGTCCGCCACAATCTTGCGGCAATATTGGATCAGCCGAGGGAAGACCTTCGGATCAGCTCGATCAAGAACCTGCTCGCAGGCCCAACGGGACGCCTTCACCGTAGGCGAATTGGCAAACAACGAGTAAACGAGATCAGTTACGTTGTAACTTGAATAGCCTGGGGTGCCGCCGATGTGGGTCTCCAAATAGTCGTACACAGTCTGCCAATGCTGCGCAACCAACTGTTCGAAGGCCCAGTTACTCTGGTTGTGACGTGGGGTCACCAGTTGAAGGCAATGGATGCAATCGCCCTTCGACGTACTGGTCACAAGCGCCGCCATAATTTCCCGATCGTCCAAAAAACGATGCCGATTATGTGAATCGAGCAACCAACTTACCCATATCGCACGGGGAGCGATCTCCGCCAAGACGGCCTCACGCAAGGCCGGCGAGTCACCTTGGAGAACGTCCGTACTGAAAACCTGCTCAGCAGACAGGTAAGCATCCTGGTCGAGAATAGACGATGAGTCCTTGACCCAGGTGCATCCGTGCCCAAGGAGTTTCAGGGTTAGTGCAATCGCCCCCTCTCGTGCTACCTCCTCTAGTTCAGACACAACGCGCTCACGATAGGCTGGCGAGACCCACAGTCCATCAGTCCAATCGCAGGTGCGCTCGGCGGACAGGTGGGCGTAGTTCAGCCGAAGGATCCCATCACGAACGTCAAAGTAGCGTCCCAAATGTTCGACCAGCGGCGGAGCCCAATCGACCAGCAGGATACTTGCAACTGCCAGTTCATTGTCGAAGCTAATATTCACGCTCAAGGCGTTCTCCCTATCACAACGGCTGACGCCGCCTGTTCGATACCGTTATCCAGCCGCCCACAAGTTGCAGTGAACTGACGCGATGTAAATCTCGAGAAGTTTAACGTCCCAACTGCAGCCGCTTGAACAATTCATCAACTCTTAGTCAGCACTCCAGAAAGTCGACAATACGTTTAGCACCGGCGCTTATTCAGATAGGTTTCCTCCGCAGGTGGCACACTCATCTATAGCTGAACAGGGGTTCTTGCCCCCTCAAAATCAAGAAAAATAGACGGTTTCCACCCGGCCGCTGCGCTGGGTGGAGCCTCCGCGATTTTTCCTGATTTTTTCACGACCGCCTTAGTCGCCCTAGTCGGCAGGGGTTCATGCGCAGCGCAAGCGCAGAACCCTGAAGACGAAGGAGCGAAAGCCATGAGCGAACACATCAGGATCTACGTTGCCGACCTGGCCGCCTACAACGCCGGTCATCTGCATGGCGTCTGGATCGACGCCACCCTGGGGCTGGACGACATCCAGGAACAGGTCGACGCCATGCTGGCGGCCTCGCCGGTCGAGGGGGCGGAGGAATACGCCATTCACGACTTCGAGGGCTTCGACGGCTACCGCCTCGGCGAGTATGAGGGCCTCGAAAACGCCCATGAGATTGCGTGTTTCATCGAGGAATACCCCGAGTTCGGCGGCGCCCTGCTCGCTCACTTCAACGACCTGGAGCAGGCGCGCAAGGCGGCCGAGGAAGACTATTGCGGCTGCTACAACTCGCTGGCCGACTACGCCCAGGAGCTGACCGAGGAAACCAGCAGCATTCCGCCGCACCTGGCCATGTACATCGATTACCGCGCCATGGCCCGTGACATGGAATACAGCGGCGACGTGTTCACCTTGGAGACCGGCTTCGAGCAGGTGCATGTGTTCTGGAATCGCTAACCCAGCGGAAGGCACCGGGGGAGACTCGGTGCCTTGTTTTTTGCGCCCCTGTCCTGCCGGCCACCCGCGCGCCCCACCCGGAAGGCTGATGCACGGGGACGCGCCCCCGGCGATCATCCTGGAGCAACCACGTTGTGCTGCCAATTTGATTGAGACCGTTACGGTCTTACGGTTTTGCCCAAATCCATCGATCCGTATCCACGGATATACGGATTGGTGGGGAAGCGGATCTACGCCTTTACGGATTTACGGAAAACCGCCGATACGGTTTTCCGGCTTTGTAGAGGGCCGCAGATCCGCAAATCCGTAGGGCTTCGCCAATGCGGCTTGGCGCGCTTGGGCACCGTGGTCGGTGACGCGCGTAGCTAGGCGTACCCGGTCAGCGCCAAGACCTTCCTGGTATCAATCCTCGCCCCTCCTGCCTGCGCATTCGCCCAGACCCAACCCGGCATGATCGAACGCGACGGCTACCGCACGGTGCTCCTCCCACGTCAACGGAGCACTCACCATGTCGCACTCACACGACCTTTCCCGCCACCCGCATCGCATCGATCTTGACGCGCCGCTGCACCGCAAGGCCGGGCCGGCGGCGCATGCCATGCGGCCCGTGGAGGGCGCTATTGAGGCGCAAGCGCCACAGGCCTGCCCTGCCCCTCGCTACCTCACCAACAACGAAGCAGCGGCCTTCCTGCGGCTGTCGCCGCGCACGCTGGAAAAGCAGCGGGTGATCGGCGGCGGTCCGCGCTTTCACAAGTTTGGCCGGCGGGTGATGTACGCGCTCGCCGATCTCGAGTCCTGGGCCGGTGAGCGCAGCTTCGAGACCACCTTCGATCCTGAGTACATCGACCGCCACCCGGGAGCGCAGCGTGATGATCAATGAAACCTTCGCCTATGAACTGTCGGCATCTCGATTTGACTTCGCAGAGCGAGCAACTGGATCTGTTCCGCGCGCTGCCGGGCGACATGGCGCCGCGCGACGCCCAGGACCTGATGGCGCATCCGTTCTTCTCACTTGCCAAGTCGCGGCGCACCGTGCCGATCGACTTTCGCTCGGGCGAGGTGACGGTGCGTGTGGAGGGCACGCTGGAACATGGCATCGCCACGATCTGGGACGCCGACATTCTGATCTGGGCAGCCAGCCAACTTGTCGAGGCTCGCGATGCGGGCATCCCCACTTCGCGGCTGATGCGTGCAACGCCCTACCAGATCCTGCGCTTCATAGGCCGCGGCACCTCGCTGCGCGACTACCAGCGACTGAAGGCCGCCCTGGATCGGCTGCAGTCGACCAGCGTGGCCACCTCGATCCGAGAGACTACCGGCCGACGTCTGCATCGTTTCTCCTGGATCAACGAGTGGAGGGAGTTGGCCGCGGCGGATGGCCGGCCACTGGGCATCGAGCTGATCCTGCCGGACTGGTTCTACAGCGGGGTGCTGGATCAAGCCCTGGTGCTGACTATCGACCCGGCCTACTTCCGTCTCACCGGCGGCATCGAGCGCTGGCTGTATCGCCTGGTGCGCAAGCACGGCGGCAAGCAGAAGGACGGCTGGCAGTTCGACTTTCGCCACTTGTACCGCAAGTCGGGCAGCTCGGCGCGCTACTCGGACTTCGCCCTCGACCTGCGTGCGCTGGCGGCTCGCCAATCGCTGCCCGGGTATCGCCTGGAAGTCGTGCGTCTGTCCCGCTCGACCGAACTGCTGGCCTTCCGGCGAGTGCCGTAGACGGCACGGGGATATCTTCTGGAAAAACTGTGAATCCAGACGTGCTTTCAGGCGCACGCTGGCCCGTGCTATCAGGAGCGCGACACACGTGCTTTCAGGCGCACGAACTCCTCTGGAGGTCACGGCCGGCGGGGCTTCCAGCCTCCCTTAACTTAACTAACTTAAAAGCTCTAACTTGTTATTGGGGCAGCGCCCGTGTGTGGACAGCTGCTCATTGGGGCAGTCTGACCGGGGAGATCCGGCCATGATCGTCGCCCTGCTCAACCAGAAAGGCGGGGTGGGCAAGACCACCCTCGCCACCCATATCGCCGGCGAACTGGCCCTGCGCGGGCAGAACGTCATCCTGCTCGATGCCGACCCACAGGGCTCGGCGCTGGACTGGACGCAGCGGCGCAGCCAGCATGGTTTGCCCAGGCTGTTCAGCGCCGTCGGCCTGGCGCGCGAGACGCTGCACCAGGAAGCTCCAGAGCTCGCTCGTCGCGCCGATCACATCATCATCGACGGGCCACCGCGCATCGCCGCCCTCGCCCGCTCGGCGTTGCTGGCGGCAGATCGCGTGTTGATCCCGGTGCAGCCCAGCCCCTACGACCTGTGGGCCAGCGCTGAGATGGTCAACCTGATCCGCGAGGCGCAGGTGTTCAGGCCGATGCTGCGCGCGGCATTTGCCATCAACCGCCGAGTCAGCACCACAGTGATCGGCCGTGAAGCGCGCGGCGCCTTGGCCGACCAACCACTACCGGCGCTGCAGGCAGAGGTTCGCCAGCGCATCGTCTTCGCCGAGAGCGTGGCAGCCGGTCGCCTGGCGCGTGAACTGGCACCGGACAGCGCCGCTGCGCGCGAAGTCAGCAGTCTGGTCGACGAGCTGCTGAGGTGGTCGCCATGAGCGGCAAGCGCATCGGTATCGGTGCACGCCCACTGGCCGACCCGCAGGCCGAAGCCTGGATACGCCAGGGCGCCGCCCTCGACAGCGGCAAGGCCGAGCGCTACAGCGCCCGGCTGACGCTGGACGTGACGCTGGCACTGCGCACGCGCATCAAGCTGGCGGCCTTCGAGCGTGGCGTGACCATGGCGGAGATGCTGCGCGAAGTGCTGGAGCGACAGTTTCCGGAGGCTACGTCATGACCTTGGGTGCTCGCGGCGTGCGGGGGCCACTGGCGCTGCTCGCCGGCAGCCTGGCAGCAATGGGTTGGGCAACGATTGCAACGTCGCCGCCGCGGCTGATCTACAACGCCTCCGACAGCGTGCCCGTCGGCTGGTACCGCATTTCGCCGGCCACCTCGTTGGCGCCGGGCGATCTGGTGCTGGTTCATCTGCCGCCGGAGGTTAGGTCGCTGGCAGCGCAGCGCGGCTACCTGCCGGCGAACGTGCCTTTGCTTAAGACCGTGGCGGCGATGGCGCCGCAGCAGGTATGCGTGCAGGGCAGCCAGGTGCGCATTGATGGTGACCTAGTGGCCAAGCGCTTGAGGTGGGATCGAAAGGGCCGCGCGCTGCCAACCTGGCAGGCCTGTCGGCGCCTGGTTGGCGACGAGCTGCTCCTGCTCAGCAGCAGCAACCCGGCGTCGTTCGACAGCCGCTACTTCGGCCCGATATCCGCCGACGCGGTGATCGGTCGGGCGCAGCCCTTGTGGCTGGAGTCGCGTCGATGAGCAGGTCTTCTGCGTGTCGATCCGCCTGCCGACTGCATGCGCCCGGTGTGTGCGGTCGAGGGCCGCCTGGCTGCAGATACCTCTGCCCTCGCCTGCCGACCAGGAGCTTTGGAAGTCTCCGTTCCGCCTCTCCTGATTACCCAACTCAGCAGCGCAAAGGCACGGAAAAAGCGGAGGGCAAGATAAAAGGGGGCGGCACTTCGTTGGCCTGGAAAGCAGTCTGCACGGGGGTTGGCGGCGACACAGCGCCGGGATAGCCAGGTGCCGAAATAGTGCTCGCCCTGCAGTTTCACTGGACAGGGAGCGTGCCTGATACGCCGTACTGCGATCAACTTGGAGGAGTCTTAGATATGAGCAAAGGAAGCCGTCCGGATGACGAATTGCGCTTTCGCCCGCAGCCGGGCAAGCCGCAGCAACGCGGCCAACCCTTCGTCAACCAGGTGCTGCGTCAGGCCAACAAGGCCGGCACCGGCAAGCCGCGCAAGGCGGGCCACCAGCCCGGCGCCCGTCTCGGCCGTGGCCATGTCGCCGCTCGCTTCAGCGCGCAGCAACTGCCGTCCAACGCCCGCCGCGTCACCATCAAGACGCGCCTGGTAAACCTGCGCCAGGCCGGCAAGGGCTCGACGCTCAGCCACCTGCGCTACATCGAGCGCGACGGCGTCAGTCGCGAGGGCGATCCGGGCAAGGCCTACGGGCCGCTGACCGACCAGGCCGACCTCAATGCGTTCGAGGAGTGCGGCCGGGACGACCGCCATCAGTTTCGCTTCATCGTCTCGCCCGAGGATGCCGAGCAACTCGACGACCTGCGCACCTACACCCGCCATCTGATAAGCCGGATGGAAGCCGACCTCGGCACCCGCCTCGACTGGGTGGCGGTCGACCACTGGAACACCGACAACCCGCACACCCACATCGTCCTGCGCGGCAAGGACGACACCGGCAAGGACCTGGTGATCGCCCGCGACTACATCGCCGAGGGCATGCGCAACCGCGCCTCGGAGCTGGCCACCGAATGGCTGGGACCGCGTACCGAGCTGGAGATCCAGCAGAGCCTGCAGCGCGAGGTGCAGCAGGAGCGTTTCACCAGCCTGGATCGCACCCTGCTTCGCGAACGCCTGGCCGGCGGCCTGAGCCTGAAAACACTTGCAAACCATCCACGTCGGCAACTGCTGATCGGCCGCTTGCAGCATCTGCAGAAGCTTGAACTCGCACATGAAGTTCGGCCAGGACAATGGCTCCTGCGTGACGACGCCGAGGTAACTCTGCGTGCCATGGGTGAACGCGGCGATATCGTGCGCACGATGCAGCGGGCCATGGGTAGCGTGCAGCGAGAGCTGGCGGTATTCGAGCCGGGCAAGGATGGTTCTGTTGTGGTTGGTAGGATCGTAGCCAAAGGCCTAGCCGACGAGCTCAACGACCGCGGTTATCTGGTGGTCGATGGCCTCGACGGCAAGGCGCATTACCTGGCCCTGCCTGCCCACGCTGAACTGGCCAACTACCCCATCGGCGGCCTGGTGGAAACACGCAGTCCGAGCGAACCACGCGCGGTGGATCGGTCGATTGCTTCGCTGGCTGCGGACGGCCTTTATCGCACCGATCACCACCTGGCGCTGGCACGCTCGCAGTCGAGCGACGGGCATGACACCGAGGCATTGGTCGAGCGCCATGTACGGCGTCTGGAAGCCCTGCGCCGGGCCGGTATCGTCGAGCGGTTGGCCGAGGGTGTCTGGCGGGTGCCGGCCGACCTGCCCGAGCAAGGCCGGCAGCATGATGCTCGCCGCCTGGGCGATGTCGCCGTTGAGCTGCGCACACCGCTGCCCCTCGAGCAGCAGGTACGCGTCGTCGGCGCGACCTGGCTGGACCAACAGCTGATCGGCGGCAACCGCGAGCTGGCCGACAAGGGGTTCGGCAAGGAGGTGCGCGAAGCGTTGCGGCAACGCGTCGAATTCCTGGTGGAACAGGGCTTGGCCGAACGCCAGGGCCAACGCGCGGTGCTCGCACGCAATCTGCTGGCCACCTTGCGTGGGCGGGAGCTGACCGCGGCAGCGCAAGAGCTCTCGGCGCAGACGGGCATGCAGTACCGCCCGGCGGTTGAGGGCCAGCGCGTCAATGGGATCTACCGACGCAGCGTGCAACTGGCCAGCGGCCGTTATGCGCTCCTCGACGATGGCATCGGTTTCAGCCTGGTGCCGTGGAGACCGGTGATCGAGCAGAGGCTCGGGCAGAACGTGTCGGCAGTGATACAGGGCAACAGCGCGTCATGGCAACTGGGTCGCCAGCGCGGGCCGTCGATTGGTTGAGCAACAGGCGCCGGGACTTATACCAGCGTCGGCTTCTACTGCAGCCACTGCTTGAAGTCGCGGCGGAAGCTGGTGGGGATCTGTATCGTCTGCTCATCCCAAGGGTTGAACAGCTCGCGCACGGCAGGACTGGTGAAACTTATCCGTAGATGACGAACCAACCTGACAGGGCTTCTTGCTACCTACTAGGCACGAAGGAAGTCGGTTGGCAGTTGATTGCAACCGCTTGCTGCATTACCACGCGCTAGGGTCACAAGCAGTTGGTCCGTGACAGGAGTCGCCCAACTGCTTTGCGTGAAATTTAGGTTCATGAGAGATGCATCTAGGCCAGCTGCAAGGCCAATGCCAGCGAAATGGAAAACAGTGCGACCAGATTGCCCAGGATCACGATCGACGCGACCTTCTCCGGCTCCTGGGCATAGCGCTCGGCGAACATGAAGTTGAGCACCGCCGGCGGCAGCGCGCCGAAGATCAGCAGGATGTCCGTCTCGCGATCCGACAGGCCAAACGCCAGGCAAAACAGGTAGGCGATCAGCATGCCGGTCAGCGGTGTCGCCACAGCACCGACCGTGCCGATGCGCCAATGCGCGAAGGGCGCAGTGTTCAGGCGCACGCCAAGGGAAAACAGCATCAGGCCCGTGGATACGTCGGCAATGATCTTGATCGCGGAGAGAAAAGGCGGCCACATCGCGATGCCCGACATACTCACCAGCACGCCGGCAACTCCGGCGATGATCACCGGCTCACGGAGCAGCCCCCACACCCTGGCGTTGCGCCCGAGCCACCAGGTGGCGATGGCGAAGTGCAGGACGTTTTCCACCAGAAACAGCACCACCGCTGCCGGCAGCACCTGCTCGCCGAAGGCGAACAGCAGCAGTGGCAACCCCATGTTGCCGGCGTTCTTGAACATCATCGGTGGCAGTAGGGTTTTCGGTGCATAGCCCAGCCGACGGGCGATGGGCCAGCCGAGCAGGCCGGAGCCGAGCACGATGACCAAGCCACCGAGCGCGATCATCTGCACCTCGGCCAGGTCGACACTCTTGCCCGCCAGGGCCGAAAAGATCAGCGCGGGCACGAAGATGTCCATGTTGACCTGGTTGGTGGCGATCATGTCCGGGCGATGCTTGCGACCATACAGGTAGCCAACCGCGATGACCGTGAACACGGGGAAAACGATGCTCACGATCTGCACGAGCATGGGGCAACCTTAGCCGCTGGCGAGTAGGGGGTGCTGGGCGACTCAGAGCTTGTGAGCTTTTCGGTCACGCCCGCCGAAGGGGGCGCGAGTGGGTTTGTGATCGCTGTGGCGGTCAGATGATCTGTTCAGCATGAAGGCACTCGCGTTATCTGGTTTTTCGGGTCGTTTTTCGCCGTTTCGTACGCTCAAGCCCCGATTCCGGACACTGCAGACGCACCTTTCCCGAAGGCAAGCATCTCCGGCGCGAGGCTGGCCATCCGCATCAGGTTGTGGGCCAAGGCAAAGAACAGGACCACGCACTTGACCTTGGCCAGTCCGCGCACGCGGAACTGCTGGAGTCCCCGGTTGCGGCTGTGGGCATTGACGCATTCGGCGGTTGCGGCGCGGTTCTTGTAGATCGCCTTGGCCTCATCGGTCCCCATGCGCGCGCGCCATGCCGCCACGCCAGGACTGTCGTCGGGCTTGGGCTGGTGTGGGTCCACCGCCTTGTCCTTGGCCGCCGGCACCGGCCCATACACCGTGGTGTGCGCGCTGGCCTGTTCGACCTGCTCGTGACCCACAAAGCCGCCCTCGACCAGCCAGGCCTCGGGCGTCTGACCGCAACGCTCGCGCACCTGCTCGATCATCGGCACCACCTGACCCTGGTCGCTTCCAATCGTGGCCACCTCGACGCCCACAATCACCAGCGAGTCGACATCGCTGGCCAACTGCGGGTTGTACGCAGGCCGAAACCCGCCGTCGCCCATCTTCATGACCGTCGCCTGGGCATCGGTCGTCGAGGCGCGCGCCTGATCGGCCGCCTTGCCCTGGCGGCGCTTGATCGCTTCGAGTTCGGGCAAGCGCGCCAGCGCCTCGGCCACCCGGGTCTCGCGCTCACGGGCCGCGCGCAGCCGCGCCGCCTGACGAGCCCGCCCGGCCCTGCCCGGGTCGGCTTCAAGCC
>NZ_DJSX01000035.1:0-42140 GCF_002439135.1 Pseudomonas sp. UBA6323
CGACCCGCTCGCGGGCCGCCTCCAGGTAGCCCGCGAGCTTGTCCTCGCGCCGGAACGATCCCGCCCCCGCACTGGCCCGCACCCGCATGCCATCCTGCGCCACCTGGCGCAGCTTCACCACCCCGGCGGCAATGAGCGTTGCCACATTAGCGCTGAGCAACTCGTCGAGCGCCTCGCCGTGATCCTTCCGAAAGTCCGACAGCGTGTGGTAATTGACCTGCACCCCGCCGCACAGCCAACGATACGCATCATGCGCATCGGTCAGGCGCGCCACCTCGCGCGCGCTGCCCACCCCGTCGAGCGTCGCGTAAAGCCACAGCGACAACAGAATCTCCGGCGCAATCGCCGCCCGACCAACCCCGCCCTCACGCACCCGGATCCGCTCATAGAAGCGCGCCAGATCCTGCCCGGCAACATACGACCACACCAGCCGCGCCCGATGACCTTCCGGCAGCAGCGACTCGAGGTCGCTGGCGCGAAACTCCATCTGGGTGCGGTTGGGCAAAATCACGCGTGCGTGAGCTTTCATGGCAGGGTTACGAGATCGTGGCCGGGACGCAAGAATTATACCAAAAGCATTTCTCGGAAATCTTCACAGACTCTCAGCCCTGCGTGGGCGTACCGTTGAGGGCGTAATAGCTGCGGATTACCTGGCTGTCGTCGGCTCGCCCCTCACCACGGCCGGAAGTAGCCAGGAACAGCTGGTGCGCCACAGCGGCAATCGGCAGCGCGGCCTGCGCATCGCGACCGGCCTCGAGCACGATGCCCAGGTCCTTGACGAAGATGTCCACCGCACTGCTGACCTCGGGCTCGGCCTGCAGCATGCGCGGGCCGCGATCCTTGAGCATCCAGCTCGATGCTGCAGAACCGGCCATGATTTCCAGCAGTACCGGCAGCTCGACCCCGACCTTGGCGGCGAGGGCGAAGGCTTCGGCGACCACAGCGATATGCACACCGCACAGCAACTGGTTGACGGCCTTGACCGTGGCGCCCTGCCCGGCTCGCTCGCCGACATGGAAGATGCGCTGGCCGATGCCCTCGAACACCGGCTGTACCGCTTCGAAAGTGGCGCGCTCACTGGCCACCATGATGGTCAGCGAGCCGGCGATGGCGCCTGTGGTGCCGCCGGAGACCGGGGCATCGACGAAACGCCTCCCCGCCTCTTTGACCCGCTCGGCAATACGCTCGACCGCAGCCGGTGGACAGGTCGCCATCAGGCAGACGATGCCATTCTCGGCCAATGCCTCCAGTGCACCATTGTCGAACAGGACCTGCTCGGCCTGGGCGGCATTGACCACCATCAGGATCAGCATATCGGCACCGCTGGCGGCAGAGGCGGCGTCGGCCGGCTGCCCGCCAGCCTCGACAAGCGTGGCGAGCGCCACGGGGTTGAGGTCGATACCGCGCACAACGTGGCCGGCGGCGAGCAGGTTCTTGGCCATGGGCAGCCCCATAGAGCCAAGCCCGGCAAATGCAATCGTAGTCATGGAAATTCCTTGCAGGACACGCCCCCAGCATGGGCCGGGGGCGCATCGATCAATAGAGGGTGAAAGCCGGCACGAAGGAGACCAGGCCGAGCACGATGACCGCCACCAGATAGAAGGGCCACAGCTCGCGCACCACGGCCCCGACCTTCTCGCGCGAAATCGCTGAGGCGATGAACAGCGTCGTGCCCACCGGCGGGGTAAAAAGGCCGATGCTCAGGTTCACCACCATCATGATGCCGAGCTGGGTCAGGTCGAGGCCGATGGCGTTGCCGATGGCGACGAAGGTCGGCCCCAACAGCAGGATCGCTGCCGGCAGGTCGAGGAACATGCCGACCACCACCATGATCAGGTTGAGCATGAGGATGACCATCCACGGCGAACTCAGGGTTTGTGCGGTCCATTCGGCCACGGCGGTCGGCACCGACTCGACGGTCAGCACATAGCCCACCAGGTTCGAGGCGGCGATCACCAGCATCACCACACCGGTGGTGATCGCGGTATGCACCAGCGCGTCGTAGAGGCGGCGCAGGGTCAGGTCGCGATAGACCAGCATGCTCACCATCAAACCGTAGAATACCGCCAGTACGCTGACCTCGGTCGGTGTGGCGATGCCAGCGCGCAGCAGGATCACGATGAAGGCTGGCATGGCCAGTGCCGGCGTTGCCGCAATGGTCACACGCAGCACACCTTTCAAGGTGACCTCACTGGCTAACCGCTTGAAGCCACGCAGACGGCCTGACAGGTAGCAGGTCAGCATGAAGCCGACGCACAGCAGTAACCCCGGCACCAGGCCGGCGAGAAACAGCGCGGCAATCGACTGGTTGGACACGGCGGCGTAGAGAATCAGCGGAATCGACGGCGGAATCAGCCCGGCGATGGTTGCTGACGACGCGGTTGCGGCGGCGGCAAAGGCGCCCGGATAGCCCTCGCGCTTCTGCCAGGGAATCAGCATCGAACCAAGCGCCGAGGCCTCCGCCACGGCCGAGCCGGACACCCCGCCGAATACGGTCGAGCCGACCACCGTGACCTGGCCGAGCCCGCCGTGGAAGCGACCGACCAGCATGGTGGCGAAGTCGATCAGCCGCTTGCCCAGCGTGCCGCCCATCATCAAGCTGCCCGAGAGCATGAAGAACGGAATCGCCAGCAGCGGGAAACTCTGCGTGGGCTGAAAGATCTTCACGATCGCCGCCACGCTGGGAATGCCGCCGACAGTGACAGCCGCAATACCCGAACTGATCAGCAGCGCGTAGCCGACCGGCAACGCCAGCGCCAGCAGCACGGCGAAGACCAGAAGCATCATGAGCGTCATACGTCGTCCTCGATTTGATGTGCGCGAACAGCCAGGGGATCGCCGGCATACAGCAGGTGAACCAGCGTGGTGAGTGCGGTGAAGGCAAGGCCGACGAAGCCAGCGATCATGGCCAGATACGCCCACTTGGCCGAGATTCCGGTGACCGGATAGATCTCGCCACCGGTGATCTCGATCACATCGAGACCCACCCAGGCCAGGTAGAAAAAAGTGGCGCAGATCAACGCCTGATGGCCGATCAGCAGCACCCGATTGCCACCTCGACCAATCCAGCCCTGGATGGCAGTGACAGCGATGTGCTGACCGCGTTGGGCAGCTAGCACGATGCCGCCCATCACCAGCCAGGGGAACAGGATATTGGGCATCTCGGTGGGCCAGCCCATGCCCTGATTGGTCAAGTAGCGAACCACTACCTCAGCCATCAGGGCCACGAACATGACCACCAGCGCAGTGATCACGGCGACCACGCTGAGCGCCACTATCGCGTTGTCCACCCACCTCGCCATCTGCGCCAGAGCGCCGGACTGCAACGAGTCGTTGCTGGAGGTTTGGACGGCCATCATTGCTTACCTGCTTCCGAAACGATCAGTTCCACCAGCTCGGGGTATTGCTTCGACCACTTGTCGTAGACCGACTTGGTCTTGGCAGCGAATGTGGCCTGGTCGATTTCGTTGATCGCGACTCCAGCTTCGGTGAGCTTGGTGCGCAACTCGATATCGGCCGCCAGGGACATCTCGCGGTTGAGCTTGCCGGCTTCTACTGCAGCTTCCTTGATTGCCGCCTGATCGGCCTCGGACAGACCGGCCCAGATCATCTTGCTGGCCAGCAGCGGTGTGGTCTCGTACTTGTGCCCAGTCAGCGAAATGTACTTCTGCACCTCGAAGAGCTTGGAGGAATAGACGTTCATCAGCGGGTTCTCCTGGCCATCGAATACCCCCTGTTGCAGGGCGATGTACAGCTCGGAGAAGGCCAGTGGGCCTGGGTTGGCGCCCAGTGCCTTGAAGATGTCGAGGGTCATGGCATCCGGCGGTGTACGCACCTTGATGCCCTGCAGGTCTTCGGGTTTTACGATCGGACGCTTGTTGTTGCTGGTATGGCGAATGCCGTTGTCCCACAGCGCCAGTACCACCAACCCTTTCTTGTTGGCAGCCTCGTCGAGCTTGGCACCGACCGGGCCATCGACCACCTTGTAGGCATGTTCGAGATCACGGAACAGGAAAGGCAGGCCGACCAGGTTGAATTCCGGCACCACGCCAGCAGTGCTGCCCTGGGAGTTGGTGCTGAAAGCCAATGAGCCCAGACGCATGTTGGTCAGCGACTCGACGTCATCGCCGAACTGCGCGCTGCCGCCCACCTCGACCTTGACTCGACCTTCGGTCTTCTGCTCGACCAGTTCCGCGAACTTCAGGGACGCCACCGCCTTCGGGTTACCCGGCGCAGCGTTGTGGGAGAGGCGCAGTACCTGTTGCGCCCAGCTGGTGGAGGCAGTAGCCAGTGCCAAGGTCGCGGTGAGTGCGATCAGTGTCTTTTTCATGAGCTTCACCTTGCGTTTTTTATTGATATTGTCTGCATGTCTTGCTTGTTGCAGGTCGTCCGTGCGGACCTTATGGCAGCGCCCGCACGCGGCCAACCCGGTGCTGCTCAACCGTGGATGAGCATGCCACCGTTGACGTCGATCACCGCACCGGTGATGTACGCCGACAGATTCGAGGCCAGGAACAGGTAGGCACCGGCCACCTCTTCGGCATTACCCAGGCGATTGAGCGGGATGCTGGCGGCAATCTCGGCCTTCTGCTGGTCACTGAGTTTGCCGGAGCTGATGTCGGTCTGGATCAACCCAGGGGTCACGCAGTTGACGCGGATATTGCTCGGGCCGAACTCGCGCGCCATGGCCTTGGCCAGGCCCAGTACACCGGCCTTGGCCGCAGAGTAATGCGGGCCGCCGAGGATACCGCCACCGCGCTGGGCCGATACCGAGGACATGCAAGCGATCGAACCACTGCCCTGCGCCTGCATGTGCGGAATGACGGCCTGAGACAGGTACAGCACGCCACGCAGGTTGACGTCCAGGATACGATCCCAGCTCGCCGGGTCGATCTCCAGGGTCTTCACCGGCTGGGTGATGCCAGCGTTGTTGATCAGCACATCGATGCGACCGAAGTCGGCGATGGCGCGCTCGGTGGCCTTGAGGCACGCGTCCTTGTCCGCCACGTTGCAGGCATAACCACGGTGCTCGGGGCCGATGGCGGCGGCAGCTTCGACGGCTGCACCTTCGTCCAGGTCGAGAATCGCCACCTTGGCGCCGTGGCTGGCGAACAGGCGAGCGGTAGCCAGACCGATGCCCCGCGCCGAGGCCGCGCCCGAAACCATGGCAACCTTGCCGTCGAGAAGAAGAGCGTTATTCATGTATGGATTCCTTACAGTTGCGCCGTGATGCGGCACGTGAATACAGGGTCGAGGTCGCGCGGCGTTCAGCCGAGCCAGCCTTTGATAGTGGCCGTCATCGCCTCAGTGGAAATCCCGTAGCGGTCATGCAGGGTCGGCAGTGCACCGGCATCGAGGAAGGCATCGGGCAGCGCAATCTGGCGAAATTGCGGCGTCACTCCGGCAGTCAGCAGCGCCGTGGCGACGGCTTCGCCGAGCCCGCCGACCGTGCTGTGGTTTTCCGCGACCACGACCAGGCGTCCGGCGCGGCCTGCTTCACGCAGGATGGTCGCCACATCGAGCGGCTTGATGGTCGGTACGTGCAGCACGCCGACGTCGACCTTGTCCGCTTCCAATGCCTTGGCTACTTCCAGGGCGCGCATGGTCAGGATGCCGGACGAGATCACCAGCACATCACGACCGTCTCGCAGCATCTTGGCCTTGCCCAGTTCGAAGCTGTAGCCATACTCGTCGAGCACCAGCGGCACGTTGCCACGTAGCAGGCGCATGTACACCGGGCCTTTGTGGTCGGCGATCTGCGACACGGCCTGTTCGGTGTCGAGGGCATCGCAGGGATCGACGATGGTCATGCCCGGAATACCACGCATCAGCGCGATGTCCTCGGTGGCCTGATGGCTGGGACCATAACCGGTGGTTAGTCCAGGCAAGGCGCAGCACAGTTTGACGTTGAGGTTTTCCTCGGCGATCACCTGGTGCACGAAGTCGAAGGCACGCCGCGTAGCGAATACCGCGTAGGTGGTGACGAACGGGACGAAACCTTCCTTGGCCATGCCGCCGGCAGCAGCCATCAGCAGTTGCTCGGCCATGCCCATCTGGAAGAAGCGATCCGGGTAGGCCTGCCCGAACAGATGCAGGTCGGTGTACTTGGCCAGGTCGGCGGTAAGACCGACGATCTCCGTGCGATTGGCGGCCAGTTCGACCAGGGCCTTGCCGAATGGGGCCGACTGGACGCGCTGCCCTTCGGAGGCAATCGAGGCGATCATCGCTGAGGTGGTCAGGCGTGGTTTCTTGGCGGTGGTGCTCATCGGGCAGCTCCCTGGGCTTGGTCGAGAATATCGAGGGCCTGCTGCCACTCGGCCTGGTCGACGCGAATGAAGTGGTTCTTCTCGCGGGCTTCGAGGAATTGCCCCCCCTCGCCCATCAGGGTGTCGCATAGGATCACGCGCGGCTTGGCTTCGGTGAGATTGCGCGCGCTGTCGAAGGCCTTGATGACCGCAGCGAGGTCGTTGCCGTCGACACGCTGAACATGCCAGCCGAACGCCGCCCACTTGTCAGCGAGTGGCTCGAAGCCCAGCACCTTGGTCGAAGGGCCGTCGGCTTGCTGGTTGTTGATATCCACCAGGCAAATCAGGTTGCCCAGGCCATGATGAGCTGCGCTCATCGCCGCTTCCCAGGTCGAGCCTTCGTCCAGTTCGCCATCGGACATCGAGTTATAGACGAAAGCCGGGTTGCCCTTCAGGCGCAGGCCGAGCGCCATGCCCACGGCAATCGGCAGGCCCTGGCCGAGCGAGCCGCCTGACATTTCCATGCCTGGGGTATAGGTCGCCATGCCGGACATGGGCAGACGGCTGTCATCGCTGCCGTATGTCTCCAGTTCGTCCTCGGGAATGATCTTCGCCTCGATCAGCGCCGCGTAGAACGCGATGGCGTAGTGGCCGTGGGACAGCAGGAAGCGGTCGCGACCTTCCCAGGTTGGATCCTCGGGGCGCAGGTTCAGCGCGTGGCAGTAGGCGGTCGCCAGCACGTCGGCATAGCCCAGCGCCTGACCGACGTAGCCTTGGCCCTGAACCTCGCCCATCTGCAGCGCGAAGCGGCGGATACGGTAGGCGCCTTCGGCAACCTTGGCGTGGACGGAAGAATTATTGTTCTGCACGCAGTTCTCCTTGCTATAGCCCGACACGGGATGCTGCCGGAGCCTCATATGTCTCGATTGGAGAGAGAATCTCCAGGCCTGCCAGGGCGCTGAATCAGCACGCTTGGCAGTGAGACAAAGCCTATTCCCTTGATTTTTTGAGCTCAAACGAATAGTTAAGGCAGATAGATGAACTGAGCTAATGTGAAATGCCATGCAAAACCGGGTTTCTTTCAAGGCGATTCAGGCTTTCGAGGCAGCGGCACGCCTGTCTTCCTTTGCGTTGGCGGCGGAGGAGCTCTTCGTCACCGCCTCAGCGATCAGCCATCAGATAAAACTGCTGGAGGAGCAATTTGGTGTTCGCCTGTTCCATCGCGTGCATCGCGCGGTGGTGCTGACCGATGCCGGCCGCGTGTATGCCGAAGAGGTTTCGGCGGCATTTGCCAGAATCGACATGGCGACCCGCGAGCTGGGGCGCACCGCCAAAAGCGACATCCTCACCGTGCACTCAACACCCAGTTTCGCCACCCAGTGGCTGATGCCCCGACTGGCAAGATTCAGCGCTTTGGAGCCGGACATCGACGTACGGCTGAACTCGTCTTACCCGGCACCTGCCGACCTGCTGACCCAGGGCGTGGACATCGATATCCGCTATGGCATGAAACGGCTGCAGCCCGCCGGCACCATGGTGCTGCCTTTCCCTGCAGAAACCATCGTGCCGCTCTGTGCGCCATCGCTTGCGCATGGGGAACACGCAATCCGAGCACCTGAGGATCTGTGTAATCACACCTTGATTCACAGCGAGGTGTGCCTGGTCAGTTGGCGCGACTGGATGCGCCAGCACCGCAAAGTGCCGCTGGATATATCGCGTGGGCCACGCTTCGATCGCTCGTTCATGGCCATCAGTGCAGCTGTTGATGGTTTAGGGATATGCCTCGAAAGCCTGCTGCTCGCCCAACGCGAGCTGGCCAGTGGACAACTGGTCGCACCACTTGGCCTGGCAGGACCGAAGGTGCAGGGTTACACCTTCAACCTCCTGCGCTCACGAGCGGAGCTGCCGAAGATACGTAGCTTTCAGGACTGGCTCTTTAGCGAGCTCGAAGGTCGCTGCAGTCGCTTCGAAGTTTAAGCGCACGGTAGTCTCCCGATGCAATTTATCCGGCGGAACATGTAGTGGCTAAGTTCAGGCAAGAGTGTGTAAAGATCCCTTAAGAGAACTAGCTACTGCTGCGCATAAGAACTCGACCGAAGAGGATATGCAGTACCGCCCGACGGTCGAGGGCCAGCGCGTCAGCGGGATCTACCGGCGCAGCGTGCAGTTGGCCAGCGGCCGTTATGCCCTGCTCGACGATGGCATCGGCTTCAGCCTGGTGCCGTGGAAGCCGGTGATCGAGCAGAGGCTCGGGCAGAGCGTGTCGGCGGTGATTCAGGGCAACAGCGTGTCCTGGCAACTGGGTCGCCAGCGCGGGCCGTCGATTGGTTGAGCAACAGGCGCCGGGGCTTATACCAGCGCCGGCTCCTGTTGCAGCCACTGCTCGAAGGATTGGCTGTGCGGCTTACCCTCCTTGGCCGCGTAGTAGACCAGGCGCAGGTGGCGGTCCTCGTCGATGGTCAGCGTGGTGTGTTCGAACACCACCTGGCCAACTGCTTCGATGTACAGGTGGCGTATCCCCTGGCACGGGCCGTGGATGTCCTGCTGTCGCCACCATTCCCTGAAGTCCGGCGAGGCCTTCTCCAGATCCTTCACCAGCGCGGCGATATCCGGATCCTGGGTCGCCCGCACGAAGTCACGGCGGAAACTGGAGAGGATCTGCAGCGCCTGCTCATCCCAAGGGTTGAACAACTCGCGCATGGCCGGGCTAGTGAACAGCACCCACAACAGGTTGCGGCGGTCAGCCGGCAGCGCGGAGAAACCGAACACCCGATCCGCCGCGGCATTCCAGGCCAATACGTCCCAGCGCAGGTTGAGCACGTAGGCCGGGCGCGAGGGGATGTCGCCCATCAGTCGGTGAATCAGCGCAGGCACCGTGCACCAGGTCTTGCCCGGCTCGGGCGGCAGGCGCTGGTGAGCGAGCAGGAACAGGTGACGACGCTCGGTAGCATCCAGTTTGAGCGTACGCGAGAGGTTGTCGAGAAAGGTCGCGGACACGCTGATGTCCCGTCCTTGTTCCAGCCAGGTGTACCAGGACAAACCCACCCCGGCCAGGGCCGCGACCTCCTCGCGACGCAGCCCCGGCGTGCGCCGTCGACTACCGGCGGGCAGGCCCACCTCCTCCGGCGAAATTCGTTCGCGGCGACTACGCAGGAATTCGGCCAGCTCTACCCGAGTGCGTTCAGTTGTGCGAGGTGCGCTCATCCGGTTACCTCCGGTACTAGGATAAACAGTCAAATTGTAACCCCTATAAATCCCGAGAAGAATAGCCCGACCTGGCCGCAATTACCCGAGCCAGGGCTCTCGCTTGATGAGGAACCACACAGAGACGTGTCATCAACTCGCTAAGGATATAAACGGATGTACCAAGCACTTCTTCGGGAACAACTGGAGACATTGAAGTCCTCCAACCAGTACCGCACCTTCACCACCCTCAGTCGTATCTGCGGCCAGTACCCGCTGGCCAAGCTGGATGGCCGCGAGCAAGAACCGGTGGTGGTCTGGTGCAGCAACGACTACCTCGGCATGTCGCAACACCCCGCCGTGCGCGAACAGATGCACGATGCGTTGGAGACCTACGGAGCGGGCTCCGGCGGATCGCGTAATATCGGCGGTTCGCACGAGGTGTATTCCAGTCTGGAAGCTAGCCTGGCCGACTGGCACGACAAGGAAGCGGCGTTGGTCTTCCCCACCGGCTTCGGCTCTAATGATGCCACCCTCCAGTGCCTGCTGCGGCGCATCCCCGACTGCGTGGTGATCAGCGATGAGCTGAACCACGCCTCCATCGTCAACGGCATTCGCTCCACGCCCAACGAGCGCAAGATCTTCCGCCATAACGACGTCGAGCATCTGGAGCAGATTCTCGCCAGCTACCCGCTGGGTCAGCCGAAGATTGTGGTGTTCGAGTCGATCTACTCGATGGACGGCGACATCGCCCCTATCGCCGAAATCGTCGCGGTCGCCAAGCGCTATAACGCCCTCACCTACCTCGACGAAGTGCACGCCGTGGGCATGTACGGCCCACGCGGCGCCGGTATCGCGGCCGAACTGGGCGTAGCCGATTAGGTGGACATCATCCAGGGCACCATGGCCAAGGCTATCGGCGTAATCGGCGGCTATATCGCCTCGACCCAGGTAATCGTCGATGCCGTGCGCTCGTTCGCCACCGGTTTCATCTTCACCACCTCGCTGCCGCCGGCGATCACTGCAGGCTGCCTGGCCAGTGTCGAGCATCTCAAGGCCAGCCGCTTCGAGCGCGATCGCCTGCACAGCCAGACCGCCAAGCTGCGGGAGCGCCTCAAGCACCATGACGTGCCGGTGATGCCCTGCTCACAAACCCATGTGCTGCCGGTGCTGGTAGGTGAAGCCAAGCGCTGCAAGGCGGCGGCCGAACGCCTGCTGCATAACCATGGCGTGTACCTGCAGCCAATCAACTATCCATCCGTGCCGGTAGGGACGGAGCGTTTCCGCGTCAACGCCACGCCAAACCACAGCGATGTGCAGATCGAGCACCTGGCGGTGTCGCTGCGGGAGACCTTCGACCACTTCAGCATCCCATTGGCATCCGAGGTGTTTGCTGCGGAGGTGGCCTGAGATGGAGCAGTCCTTCCTCACCGTGCGCCCGGCGACCCAGGCCGACCTGGCCAGTTTGGTGGAACTGCGCGCGTATCTGCTGGACGGCACCAACGCCAGCTATTCGAGCAAGACACCAGAAGACGCGGCACGCTGGCGGACGGCCTACCGCACTTGGCTGAGCAGCCGCCTGAACAACAGCGACTGCGTGCAGATCTTCGCCGCCGAGCACAAGGAATCCGGCCAAGTGCTGGGCTGCGCGACGGCCATCATCGACCAGCGCGCGCCGGCGCCGGGCTGCCTCAACGGCCTGTCCGGCTGGGTGCAGTCGGTGGTGGTCGAGCCGCAGTGGCGGGGCCGCGGCATCGCACGGCAGCTGATGCAGCACCTGCTGCGCTGGTTCGCCAACCGCGGCGTCGGCTGCGTGGTGCTGCAGAGCACCGCGGCCGCCGACAAGCTGTACCAGTCCCTGGGCTTCGCCGTCAGCGACGAGCGCCTGCTGATCCGTCAGGAGGCCTCGGCATGAAGATCCTGATCATCGGCCTGGGCTACGCCGGCAACCGCTACCGCCGCGCCTTCGAACATATCGCCATGAGCACCGGCCTGCCGCTGTCGTTGGCCTATGTCGGGCGCCGGCAGAGGACGACCGAACTGCCCTACTTCGACAGCGTCGAGCGGGCGCTGCAGGTGTTCGAGCCGGACGTCGTGGTGGTCAGCGTCAACGATCACAGCCATGCGCTCGTGCTCAAGCAACTGGCCGGCTACCAGGGCTTCGTGCTCTGCGAGAAGCCGCTGGTCACGCCCGGTGACGACCTGGATGAGCTGCTCGGTGCGCTGGAGCAGGTCGGCGGCTTTGCCCTGGATCTGGTGGAGCGTTACTCGGACGCAACCCGGCAGTTGCGCGAGTGGGTCGAGCGCCACGATTGGCAACTGGTGCGCGCCAACTTCCACTGGGGCAAGGACCGCATCAACGACTACCGCCCCACCTGCGGCGTGACCAGCGAGGTGATCCATGCCCTGGATCTGGTCGGCTGGATCTGCCCGCGCGCCGGCCAGCTCCAGCTCGATGGCGTGCTCGGCGTGCGCTCGGATTTCTCCATTTCCGGCGCAGAGGTGCTCGACACCGTGCAGCTCACCGCCAGCCTGGGCGAGGCTCGGGTCACCGGCTACGCCAGCTTCGTCAACATCGTGCGCCAGCGCACTGTGGATTTCAGCTTCGTCGATCGCGACGCCCGGCTGATCCATGCGCGCCTGGTGTTCGACACGCCGCGCTGGGATCACGACCAGTTGCGCATCTGGACGCGCGGCGCCAACGGCGCCGAGGAGCTGCTGCACGCGTTCGCCACCGCTCCCGACGAGCCAGGGCTGGAGACCCTGCACAAGCTTTCGCGCCTGTGCCGGCAGGTGGTGCGCGCCGTGGCGCTCAAGGAACCGCCCCGCCAGCCCTTCGCGGGTCTCGACACCGCCGTGGTGCTACAGCGCCTGCTCAACGACCTGGAAACCCACGCCCAAACCCCAGCACCGGCGCGCTACGCCCATGGCGAGGCGCGCGTGCTGCTGGCCGAGGACAGCGACCTGGAAAGCCTCGGGTAACCCAATCACAAGGAGAACGATTATGTGTGGAATCACTGGATGGCTGTCCTACAGCCAGAATCTGGAAACACAACGCGACACCCTACAGCGCATGACCGACACCATGGCCCTGCGCGGCCCGGATGCTGGCGGTCTGTGGATCGAGGGCCCGGTGGGCCTGGGCCATCGGCGCCTGTCGATCATCGACCTGGAGGGCGGCCGCCAACCGATGACGGCGATGCACGGCGGCCCGCGCGAGATCGCCGCGATCACTTACAGCGGCGAGGTCTACAACTTCCGCGAGCTGCGCACCGAACTGCAACGACTCGGTCATGAGTTCAAAACCCGCAGCGACACCGAGGTGGTACTGCGTGCCTATGTCGAATGGGGCGAGGCCTTCGTCGAGCAGCTCAATGGCATGTATGCCTTTGCCATCTGGGATCTGCGCTCACAGGAGCTGCTGCTGATCCGCGACCGCATGGGCGTCAAGCCGCTGTACTACTTCCCCACCTCCGACGGCGTAGTGTTCGGCTCCGAGCCCAAGGCCCTGCTGGCCAACCCGCTGGTACCGCGAAAGGTGCGCGCCGATGGCCTGCGCGAGATCCTGGAGATGGTGAAGACACCTGGCAATGCCTTGTTCGACGGCATGCGCGAGGTGATGCCAGGTGAGATCGTGCGTATCAACCGCCAGGGTCTGGGCCGCCGCCACTACTGGAAGCTGGAGGCACGCGAGCACGAACATACGCTGGACGAGACCATCCGCCATACCCGCGACCTGCTGGAGGACATCGTCGACCGCCAGATCGTCGCCGACGTACCGCTGTGCAGCCTGCTCTCCGGCGGCCTGGACTCCTCGATCATTACCGCGCTGGCGTCGAAGAAGCTGCTGGCCGCCGGCAAGGAAAACATCCGCTCCTTCTCCGTCGACTTCGTCGACCACGGCAGCGGCTTCACCGGTGATGCCGTGCGCGGCACGCCGGATGCGCCCTTTGTGCGTGACCTGGTGGAGATGATTCGCTCCAGCCACCAGGAGATCGTCCTCGACAGCCGCGAGCTGGCCGATCCGGCGTTGCGTGCGCAGATCGTTCGCGCCCTTGACCTACCACCGGCCTTCTGGGGCGACATGTGGCCATCGCTCTACCGACTGTTCCAGGAAGTGCGCAAGCACTCGACCGTGGCGCTGTCCGGCGAGAGCGCGGACGAGGTGTTCGGTGGCTACCGCTGGTTCCACGATCCAGAGGCGATCCAGGCCGATACCTTCCCCTGGCTGACCTCGGTCACCGGCAAGTACTTCGACGGTAAGACCCTGTTCGATCCAGGACTGCTGGCCCAACTCGACATGCACAGCTTCCTGCGCGACAGCTACACCCAGGCCATTGCCGAGGCGCCGGTACTGCCGGGCGAAAGCGCGGTCGACCAGCGCATGCGGCAGATGAGCTACGTCAACCTGACCCGCTTCGTGCAGACCCTGCTCGACCGCAAGGATCGCATGAGCATGGCCGTCGGCCTCGAGGTGCGGGTGCCCTTCTGCGATCACCGCCTGGTCGAGTACGCCTTCAACATCCCCTGGGCGATGAAGGCCTTCGACGGGCGGGAAAAAAGCATCCTGCGCGCGGCGACCCGCGACCTGCTGCCGGAGTCGATCAGCGAACGGGTCAAGAGCCCCTACCCGTCGACCCAGGACCCGGCCTACGAGCAGGCGCTGCGTGATGCCCTGGCCGCCATCCAGGCGGATCGCAACGCGCCGGTGACGCCGCTGCTCGACAGCGGCCGTATCCAGCAGACCCTGGCCAAGCCGCTCGGCAGCGTCTCGCCCATGTATGAGCGCATGGGCATGGAGCTGGCGGTCGGCCTCAACACCTGGCTGAGCGAGTACGACGTCAGCCTCGAGCTCTAGTCCCCTAACCGGATGCGGCCCCGGTGCGGGGCTGCATCCCTTCGCTGTACCACCCACGCGCTCCAATGGAGCACAAGCGAGTCCGAGCATGCACACACCCAACCAATCCCCCATCTATCTCATAGCGCTGGGGGCCTTCGCCCTCGGCATGGCCTCCTATGTCACCGCCGGGTTGATCCCGATGATCGAGGCCTCGTTCGCGGTCTCCGTCGCGGTGGCTGCGCAGCTGGTTACCGCCTTCACCCTGGCCTACGGCCTGGGTTCGCCAATCTTCGTCGCCCTGACCCCGGCACATCGTCAGCGTGCCGGCCTGTTGCTGGCCCTGGGCCTGTTCGTCATCGCCAACGCCGCCAGCGCGCTGGCCGAGAGCTTCACCGCACTGATGGTCTGGCGCGCCATCGCCGGTATAGGCGCTGGTGTCTATCTGGCCATGGGCATCGGCGCCTCAGCCGCGGTGTCCACGCCGGAACGCCGCGGCAAGGCCATCGCTATCATCATGGGAGGCATGGCCAGCGGTGTGGTGCTGGGCGTGCCGCTCAGCCTGCTGATCGCCGAACAGCTCGGCTGGCAGGCCGCCCTGTGGCTGGTGACCCTGCTCGGCCTGGTGGCCTTCTTCGGCCTGCTGCTGAAGCTCCCCTCCCTACCGGCAGCCACCGCCACCACGCTGGGCCAGAAGCTGGCGATTCTGGGCGACGGCCATGTGCTGGTCATCCTGCTGGTGTCACTGCTCGCTGCCATCGCCAGCCTGGGCATGTACACCTTCATTGCCCCGCTGCTGGCTGACCCGGCCTATGGCGCGGTGCGCTCGGTCACCCCCTACCTGTGGGTCTGGGGCATTGGCGGCGTGCTGGGCAGCTTCCTGATCGGCCCGCTGGTGGATCGCATCAAGGGACCGGTGCTGACCTTCGCCATCATGCTGACCCTCGCCGTATCGCTGTTCGTACTGCCACTGGCCGCCGCCCTCAACACCTGGCTGGTGATGCTGCCCATCGCCCTGTGGGGCGCCGTCGGCTGGGCGCTGCAGGTACCGCAGAACAACGAACTGATACTGGCGCGCCAGGCCCAGGGTGACGGCAACCTGGCCATCGCCCTGAACGAGTCGGCGCTCTACCTGGGCAGCGCCATCGGCGCCGCGGCCGGCGGCTTCGTGCTGCTGTTGCAGATGCCCACCTGGACCCTGGCCGCCAGCGCCGGTGGTGTCGCAGCCCTCGGTGCCCTGCTGCAGGTCGTCAACCTGCGTCGCCAGCCAACCTGGAACGGCGACGTGCAAGCCGAACCCTACAACTGACGGAGGAAAGGCCGTGGAACTGCGCCACCTTCGCTGTTTCATCGCCGTCGCAGAAGAACTGCACTTCGCCCGTGCCGCCGCGCGCCTGCATATCGAACAGTCGCCCCTGTCGCGGATCATCAAAGAGCTGGAGTACCGCCTGGGCGTGCAACTATTCGAGCGCACCACGCGGCGCACGCGCCTGACCTGGGCCGGCAAGGTGCTCTTGGAAGAAGCGCGTCGGGTGCTGGCCGTGGTCGACCAGGCCAAGGCCAGCGTCAAGAGCGCGGCGGCCGGCTACCGCGGACGTATTCGCGTCGCGCTGTCCGACGGTATACCCCAGGCACGCCTGGCCGCCCTGCTCGCCCAGTGCCGCGAGGAAGAACCCGAGGTCGAGATCTGCCTCTCAGAAGTCACCTTTAGCGAGCAGGTCAGGGGCCTGAACGACGACCTGTTCGACATCGGACTTGCACAGTCCGACGAGGTTGGCGATGGCCTGGTGGCCGAGCCGGTCTGGTTCGATCCGCTGGTTGTGGCGGTACCTGCCCGCCACCCACTGCTGAGCTACCGGCGCGTGCCGCTCGACGAGGTGGTGCGCTACCCGTTGGTCCTTTGCGATCCGCAAGTTTGCGAAGGCTTCTGGCAACAGTTGCAGCGGGTGCTAGGCGCAGTGGATACGCGACTGACCATCGCCGACCGCGTACCGACACTAGACCTGATGATGGCGCTGGTCGCTGCGGGTTACGGGCTGGGTTTCTCCAGCCTGGCGCGCATCAACGAACTGAATAATCCGGACGTCGTGGCCAGGCCGCTAGACGGCTGCGCGACCACGCTGACCACCTACTTGGTACGACGCGAAGGCAATCCGGCCGAGCAACTGGCCCGGTTTATTGGGCGGGTGAGTCCGGAGGAAAGCCAGGCGTTGCTGCCGAATCACGCATTACAGAAGGAGATCGCTTGATGAAAAAGATGTCATTACTGCTGGCTGCATTGCTGCTCAGCGCATGTGAAAAGCCGATGCCGTTTGAGTCGGCTGAAGCGCTTGCGGAAAATCCGAACCGGCTCAAGGAACTGCGACTGCAGTGCCGGGACAATCGAGCAGAGTTGGGTGAGGCCCAGTGCAACGCAGTCAGTGATGCCCAGCGCATACGTTTTATGGGAAAAGGCACACCCTACACTCCTCACCCCGTCCAATTCTTCCACTCGGACAGTGAAGATGGACGCTAGAGGGGACGCCGGCGAAATGGCCGCTTTTAGTCTACAGATTCAAATGTGCTATATTTGGCTCTATAGATTAAATCGAGGGCTCTCCATGACAGCTGCCGCTATCCAAACTCAGGACTTATCGAAAACCCAGTGTGCAGCCGGCCTGCGTGCCGCGCTGAACATTCTGGACAAGTGGAAGGCCACCTGCGAGCAGGCTTGCCGGGTGCTGCGGATTTCCCGCAGCACCTACACCCGAGCCAGTCAGAAGGATTCGGCATGGGCGGTAAGCCTGGACTCCGATCAGATGCAGCGCATCAGTCTTGTGCTGAACATCCACGCAGCGCTGCGCGTTGTGTTCGACAACCCCGAGAACGTCTACGGCTTCCCCACGATGGAGAACCACAATGAGTTCTTCAACGGCCGCAAGCCACTCGACATCATGGCGCAGGGCGACATGATTTCGCTGTACGAGACATTCCGGCGGATCGACGCGCTACGAGGTGCCCAGTGGTAATGCTCGGCGACCTTCCTGTGCTGGAAAGTGAAAGTCTGCAGGCATACCGTTTGGTCAACTCCAAGTTTCCGCCCATTGCCCTGTTCGACGATGTCGCCGACGGCGAGGACTTCGAAGCCCTCTATCAGATCCAGGCGCTGAGCAATCCACGGCTGCAGAACGAGATTGGTCGCCTGGAGCTGATTCCGCGTGACCAGATTCCGTTCGGCATTCCTGGCTGCTCGTATGCGACAGCGCCCTTCACCCACGTTAATCCAGCTGGCTCGCGCTTCAGCAATGGCACCTTCGGCGTGCTCTACCTGGCCGATAGAATGGATACGGCGATTGCCGAGGTGCGTCATCACCAGGAGCGCTACTGGTCGAATGTGCCAGATCTCAACTATGAGCGTTTCGTCTTCAGGGGACTGACCGTCAGCTTCAGCGACAGCGGGATGAGGGACGTCACCGCACTTCCGCTTTCAGACGCCATCTATGCGCCGGACGATTACGCACACTCAAATCAATTGGGAAGCGAATTGAAACGAGAAGGATGCATGGGCCTGCGCTACCACTCGGTTCGATCTACCGGCAACATCTGTTGGGCACTGATGACGCCGCGACCTGTTACCTCGATCATCCAGAGCGCACACTATGAAATGATCTGGAGCGGGCAAATCATCAGCGTCAGCCGCATTACAACCATAGTTGTCGAGTAACTACTGGTACCACTATTCCTTGTAGGCCTGACAATTTACGAAGCGTCTTGAACAAAAAGGTAATCCCGACGCCATGACCCAGAGGGATATTTTCTCTGAGCTGACCGAAGGCTTCGAAGACCTTTCCGCACAGCGCAAAGGAAGGCGGACACTTCGAACACGCCAGGCTGAATACCATCCAGTAGAACACGAGGCAGGTGCGCAAAACGCAGCACCACGCGACAACCTGCAGATATCGCGAGGAGCTTTGCCTGAGCCATCAAAAACCAGTCAGGAACTCTGAGCATCCGAAAGTAAGACCTCCCGCAGCCCGTTGATCGGGCTGTGGTTCCGACTCGTCAAGCAAGCATCCAGAACTCATCATCTTCCTGATCTAGATCAATGGAGCACGCAGGCAGAAAGTAGCGGGAACAGAGGCTCACTGCTCCCGCTGAACCATCAGATCACCCGCTTGATGGCAATATAATTACCCTCGGTACGCAGCGTGACGGTGACCGGTTTGCTGGTGCGGTTGCGCCAGAACCAGCCATGCTTGCCGTCGAAGGCGGCCTCCAGGACGCCCTGATCCTCCGGCGTGGCGCGCCCCTTGCCGTAACCGTGGTAGAACTCGCGCGGCGCGTTGTAGGGGTCGCCGTGGGTGTCGTAGTTCACCAGGCCGCCGTTGGCCGTCCAGAAGTAGTTCACCTTGCTGCCCTTGAGCATCTCCAGCTTGATCTCGGCGCCTTGACCGGGCTCAAGGGAGATGCTCATTTCATGCTGCTGCCCCTCGGCCTCGACTACCGCAGGCGCTGCCACGGCTGGGGCCGTCGGTTCGGCGGCAGTGCTGACGGCAGGTTGCGGGGCCGCTTGAGCTACCGGCTGGGGCGCCGCCGGAGCCGCAACTACAGGCGTCGCAGCATCGGCTGCAGCTTCTGCGGCCAGTTGCTGTTTGACCTCGCCCATCTGGGTCAGCCCCAGCATGCGACCGGCCCCTGTGGGATCGATGGCGTATTCCGAGGGCATGACCACGGTAACGAGCAGGACAATGGCGGCGATCAGTGCAATCACGGTCGAGCGCAGCAGTTGCTGGCTGCTCGGCAGTTCGTTGAGGGTTGGGATCTTGCTGTTGAACATGGAGAAATTCCTTACTGGGAGACGATCAAGCCGGTGAGCTGGTAACCCATCAACAGGAAACCGGCGCTCATCATGGCGACGTTGGCGGTGTAGGCGTGGCGCCAGAAGCTGGCTGTGCGCCGCCAGTAGCCCATCAGAATGAGAATGCTGCCGAGCGCCAGAAGCTGGCCGATCTCCACTCCGACGTTGAAGGCGATCAAGTTGGCGATCAGGCCATCGGATGAAATCTCGTACTCCTGGATCTTGGTGGCCAGACCGAAGCCGTGCAGCAGGCCGAAGATCAGCGTGGCTGCGCGGGTATCTGGCTGGTAGCCGAACCAGCGCTGGAAGGCCCCCAGGTTGTCGAGCGCCTTGTACACCACCGAAAAGCCGATGATGGCGTCGATCACGTAGGCACTGATGCCGATGTCCGCCAGCACCCCGAGGAGCAGGGTGACCGAGTGGCCGACGGCGAACAGGGTGACGTAGAGCCCCACGTCCTTCAGACGGTAGACAAAGAAGATCACGCCGAACAGGAACAGCAGGTGGTCGTAGCCGGTGATCATGTGCTTGGCGCCCATGTACACGAACGGCATCAACATCACCCCGGTGCTTTCCTGGATGAAGCCCTTGTCGCCCTCGGCGACGCCGTGGGCCAGCGCATCGGGCATACCGAGAAAGAACAGGGCGGTAAGCAGTAGCAATAATGGTAGCGAGCGGTGCGGACGCAGGTGGCCTGCGTCCATGCCGCGCATGGATAGCGAATGCATGGAGAAATCCTAGGTTGCAGTGGTCTTGGGCCGCACAGCGGCCTGTTCAGAACACCAAACCAGGGCGTGGTGGCCGTTCGATCAGGTAGATCGGGCTGGCGGGAATCGAGTAGCCGGGGCTTTCCAGCAGCAGCGTACGCTCCGGCTGCGTGGCGATGTTCAGGCCAGTGGTCAGGTGCGGTGTTTCATGCACGTGGTCAGCCGTCAGCGGCGAGTGGTAATGATCCGCACAGACCGCACAGGCAAACGCACCGTCGCCATGGCTGTGCGCATGCACATCCTGGTTGTCGCTCCAGGTCGGCGGGCTCGCCCCCACTAACAGCGCAGACGCATGCCCGGCCCAGGCCATCAGGATGGCGAGAGCGAGGGCGAAGATCACCTTGGCGCTGATGGGTTTGCTGAGCATGGATCGCCGCTTCGATAGCTGGGCCGTGTGATTGAGGGGGCAGCCGTTTGACCATATCCCCCCCAGGGGGATAGGATGCCGCGGCAATTATCCTTGCACGAGGTCTGGCGATGAGCAAGCACGAACACGGACATCAGCACCAAAGTCATACGGAAATCATCAAAAGGCTGAAACGTGCCGAGGGCCATCTGCGCAGCATCGTCGCCATGATCGAGGACGGTCGCGCCTGTGTGGACATCGCCCAGCAACTGCACGCGGTCGAGAAAGCGGTCTGCCAGGCCAAGCGCACGTTGATCCAGGACCACATCGACCACTGCCTGGAACACACGGTCGGCGCCCTTACCAAGGGTGAGCGGGCGCCACTGGAAGAGTTCAAGCAGATCACCAAATACCTCTGAGCCCCCCATGTCGACCTTCGCCGAGTTGTTGCAGCAAGGGGCCGCACAGGCCTGGCTGTATATCCCCACCGCCATCCTGCTCGGGGCCCTGCATGGCCTGGAACCCGGGCACTCGAAGACCATGATGGCGGCCTTCATCGTGGCCATTCGCGGCACGGTGCGTCAGGCCGTCCTGCTTGGCCTGGCGGCCACTGCCTCGCACACCGCCGTGGTCTGGCTGGTGGCGATCGGCGGCATGTACCTGGGGCAGCACCTCGACGCCCAGACCACCGAACCCTACTTCCAACTCGCCTCGGCCGTGCTCATCGTTACCATCGCGCTGTGGATGCTCTGGCGCACCTGGCGTGGCGAGCAAATGTGGCGCTTCGAGGAAGAGCAGCACCATCACGACGAACGCCAGCACATCGATACCGGACACGGCCGCGTCGAACTGTCGATCCACGAGCAGGACGCGCCGCCGCGCTGGCGTCTGCGTGTGCTGAGCGGGCATGCCTGGCCCGCCGGGGACGTCAGCTTGCTCACCACCCGCAGCGACGGACAGATGCAGGAGTTCCGCTTCGTCACCCAGGACGGCTATCTGCAGTCGCTGGATGCGATTCCCGAGCCGCATGAGTTCACCGCGCGCCTGCGCCTCGGCCACGCCGGACACGCCCACGAGTACGACCTGGAGTTCCATGAACACGACCACGCCCATTCGCAGCTGGAGGGTCTGGAGCTGTCGCTGGAGGGTTACCAGGATGCTCACGAGCGGGCCCACGCCAACGACATTCGCCGTCGTTTCGCCAGCCGCAACGTCAGCACCGGCCAGGTGATCCTGTTCGGCCTGACCGGCGGGCTGATTCCCTGCCCTGCGGCCATCACCGTGCTGCTGCTCTGCCTGCAGGTCAAGGAGGTGACGCTGGGTGCGGTTCTGGTACTCAGCTTCAGCGTCGGCCTGGCGCTGACCCTGGTCGCGGTTGGCGTCGCCGCCGCCGTCGGCACGCGACACGCCTCCAACCGCTGGCCCTGGCTGGCCGTGGTGGCGCGCCGCGCGCCCTACCTGTCCGGCCTGCTGATCATCGCCGTGGGCATCTATGTCGGCCTGCATGGCTGGGCCGGACTGAGCGCCTGAGGTGTGGGATTTATCCGCCTATCTGGGGTTGTTCGTTGCGGCCTTCAGTGCCGCCACCCTGCTGCCGATGCAGTCGGAGGCGGTGCTGGTCGGCCTGCTGCTGGCCACTGAACAGCCACCTGCCCTGTTGCTCCTGGTGGCCACGACCGGCAACGTACTGGGCTCGACTGCCAACTGGCTGCTCGGCCGCTATATCGAACACCTTCGCCACAGACGCTGGTTTCCGGTGCCGGAAGACAAACTGCAGCGCACCTGGCAGGCCTACCACCGTTATGGACGCTGGTCCCTGCTGCTGAGCTGGGTGCCGATCATCGGCGATCCGCTGACCGTGATCGCCGGCGTCCTGCGCGAGCCGTTCTGGAGTATCCTGCTGATCGTGCTGGTGGCCAAGGCGGGGCGCTACCTGGTGCTGGCGGTGCTGACGCTCGGAGTCATGAGATGAGACGGGATGCGGGGCTCGACCTGGTCAAGTGGCTGGCCATGCTCAGCATGCTGCTCGACCACCTGCGCTACCTGTGGCCGGACGCCTATGGCCTATTCGTCGTCGGCCGCCTGGCATTCCCGCTGTTTTGCCTGGGCATCGCCGCCAACGTGGCCAGAACCCGCCCCGGCGAGCTGTTCAGCGAGGGCAACGCGCGCTACCTCGGCTGGCTGCTGGTGTTCTCCCTGCTGTCGGAGCTGCCCTATCGCCTGCTGTCGCCGGAAAGCGCGACGCTCAACGTGATGCCAACCCTACTGCTGGGGCTGATGGTCGCCTGGGGCGTCCACCATGGCGAGCGCACCAGCCTGCTGCTGGCAGCGGCGACGGTGCTGATCGCCACCCTGCTGCATCAGCAACTGATGTACGGCGTACTCGGCGTCCTGTTGCCGGCCGCCTTTGTCCAAGGGCTGAAGGGGTTGCGCTGGTGGTGGTTGCCTGCCGCCCTGGCGGTGCTGGCCAACGGCCGCAACCGCTGGTTTGCCGAGCTGGGCCTGGTGGCGGATACCCTGGCGTCGTTCGCGATGGCCTGTGCGGCTGCGCTGCTGGGGCTCTACCTGTTGCATCGAGCCCTGCCGTTGAAGATCTGGCCCGTCGGCCGCTGGGGCTACCTGTTCTATCCGGGGCACCTGCTGGCGCTGCATGTGCTGCGTAGCGCCATGCCCTGAGCGCCACCGAAGCCCGCCAAGACCGGCCGCCTCACAGCGCTGGCGGCCAGTTGTGCGACTCGCCCTGACAGTGCGTGCACCAGGCATAGAGCGCGTCGTACAGCACCAGGCCATGACGCAACATCTCGTGGTCGTCGGCAAAACAGTGCGACAGCCCCAGGGAAATCGCATAGAGACCGGCCGACTGCGCGGTGAGGTCGAGCCGCGACGTGTCGGCGCCCCTGACGATGGCCGCCAGTTGCTGCAAGGCTGGCTCTTGCAGCCGGTACTTGGTGAGGAAGGCGTCGAAACTGCACTGCTCGCCAAGGTGCGACAGCTCGACACCCGGAATGTCATAGGGCACCGCCTCCAGCTCCTGTGACAGACGCAGCACGTCCGCACTGGCGACGTAGAGAAACTCGGCGTCGGCATCGATGAACCGGCTGATCAGCCAGGGACAGGCGATGCGGTCGATTTTCGGCCGCTCACGGGTAATCCACTTCATACGCACCTCACACTCATTCCAGCGTTTGCAGGGGTTGACCGGCCGCACGCCAGCCGGCGAAACCGTCGATCAGGTAGCGCGCATCCAGGCCCATGGCGCGCAGGGTGGCGGCGCAGCCCTGGCTGAGCTCGTGACCATGGGCGCAGTAGAGAATCGCCGGTCTGTCGCGCGGCACCTGATCCTTCCAGGCGAGCAAGGCCTCCGGATCGCGCCAGCGGGCGCCCGCGATCTGCGCCGCATCGGCCTGACGCACACTGGCGCGACGCACATCCAGCAGGGTGAAGGTACGGCCGGCAGCCTGCCACTCGGCCAGTTCGCAGAACGAGATACGCGCCATGATTGCCTCCATCAACGCAGCAGATGCACCGCCAGCCCGACCAGGGCACAACCCAGCAAAACCTGGATCACCCCGCGCTTGAAGCGCAGCAGGGCCACGGCCGCGCCTAGGGCGATCAGCGCCGAGGGCCAGTCGAAACTGCCGGCGAAGCCCTGCGGCCAGAGCACGTGGTAAGCGAAGAACAGCGCCAGGTTGAGGATCACCCCGACCACCGCCGCGGTGATCGCGGTCAGCGGCGCGGTGAAGCGCAGCTCGCCGTGGGTCGACTCCACCAGCGGCCCGCCGGCGAGGATGAACAGAAACGACGGCAGGAAGGTGAACCAGGTGACCAGGCAGGCCGCCAGCGCGCCGCTGACGAAGGCCGAGTCGCCGTCGAACACCGGCTGCACGTAGGCGCCGACGAAAGCGACGAAGGCCACCACCATGATCAGCGGCCCCGGCGTGGTCTCGCCCAGGGCCAGGCCGTCGATCATCTGCGTCGGCGTCAGCCAGCCATAATGGCCGACCGCGCCCTGGTAGACGTAGGGCAGCACCGCGTAGGCGCCGCCGAAGGTCAGCAGCGCGGCCTTGGTGAAGAACCAGCCCATCTGCGTCAGGCTGCCGTCCCAGCCGAACAGCGCGGTGAGCAGGCCCATCGGCAACAGCCAGAGCAGCGCACCCACCAGCAGGATCAGCGCCAGGCGCGACCAGCGAAAGCGGGTATGCGCCGGCGGTGGGGTGTCGTCGTCGATCAGCGCAGCGCCGCAAGACTTGTCGGCCGCCCCGTGGCCGCCGCCGACACTGAACTTGGCCGGCGCGTAACGCCCGCCCAGGTAACCGATCAGCGCCGCTCCCAGCACGATCAGCGGGAACGGTAGATTGATGGCGAAGATGGCGACGAACGAGGCGCCGGCGATGGCCCACAGCCAGTTGTTCTTCAGTGCACGCGAGCCGATGCGATGGGCCGCCTGCAGCACGATGGCGGTCACCGCCGGCTTGATGCCGTAGAAGATCCCGGCCACCAGCGGCACGTCGCCGAAGGCGATATAGACCCAGGACAGGGCGATCAGGATCAGCAGCGACGGCAGCACGAACAGCACCCCGGCGATCACCCCGCCCCAGGTGCGGTGCACCAGCCAGCCGATGTAGGTGGCCAACTGCTGGGCCTCCGGGCCGGGCAGCAACATGCAGTAGTTCAGCGCATGCAGAAAACGCCGCTCGGAAATCCAGCGGCGTTTCTCCACCAGTTCCTGGTGCATGATCGCAATCTGCCCGGCCGGCCCGCCGAAGCTGATGAAACCGAGCTTGAGCCAGAACAGCAGGGCCCGCCAGAAACTGACGGACTCGCGGCGCGGCAGTGCCTGCTCATCGGGTTGCATAATCGTCTCAGTCATCGTTCTGTCCTTCTTTACCAAAGGCCACCAACAAGCCATCGAAGATGGCGCAGGCGGCATCCAGCAGTTGATCGTCGTTTTCCAGGCTGGCCCGCAGGCCGGCGAGCACCCGTTCCACGCCGGCGGCCTCGGCAGGCTGGGCACCGCCGATGTCGAGGTAATGCACCAGTGCTGCCATGCGCTGCAGACCGGGCACGTCCAGTGCGAAGCTGGCCTGCAGGGTCTCGAAGGTGACGCGGTTGCCGACATGGCTGAAGCGCGCACCATCGAAATCGAAGCCCAGAGCGTCGGCGGGGCAATCGTCCGCAGACGGCAGCCAGAGGATGCGCGCCGCCGGGTCGATGAAGCGCCGGATCAGCCAGGCACTGGCCAAGCGGTCGACCCAGGGCCGGTGACGCGTGGCCCAGACCCGCCCCTTAAACTCCGCCGAAGACAGTCGCTCGATCTCCTGCTCGTGACTGCAGGGCTCGTCTCTGGACAGCGCGCGACTGATCGCAACCTCCAGCTCGCGCAACTGGGCGTCGGTTTGCTGCTGATCCGCCCCGGGGAAGAAGTCGATGTCCTGGACCTGAGCGAAGGCCTTACGCAGTTTTCGAGCCTGGCGCATGACCGCAAGCGCGGTGTCAGGGGCCAGTTGCGCGAGCTGTGCATCTACCTCTGCACGCAGCTTGGCGTAGTCCTCCGCACGCGCGAACAGGGGAATGAAGCGCTCACCCTGCGGGTCGCATACCGGCAACAGGCAGACGTAACCCTCGCTGTCGAGAATGTCGCGTTCGACCGCCGACAGGGTTTCTCGACAACCCGGCCGGTCCGGCAGCAGGTACACCCCATCGCGCAGCACCGCGGCCCCTGCCCCCTTCAACGCTCGCCAGGCGCGCATGCGCTCGGCGGCATTGGCTGTAGGCAAAGCCATGACCAAGCAGAGCCAATCACCCATGTAGCAATCTCACAAAAATCGTTCGATCTCTACAGTATCTTGATTATCAGCCAAGGAGAAGCCGCCCGATCAACGGTTAAGCCAGAAACTCAACGGCCAGACAGAAACACAGCTTGTAAAAGATGTCTTGCTACGCGCGACAGCCGTGGTTACTCGAAAGTGTCCGTGCTAACGGGGGTAGAACCCCCTGCCTCTCGCCCTGGCTGTTGCACGCCATGGCTGCATTTCTGCTGCTCGTCAGCAACGCCTCTGGGCGTTTGTCGCCGGGTCGATACCCTGCTGAGCTTATCCGCCAATCGCCACAGTATGCTGTGTTGTCCCAACCTTCTTAGTCCCCGCCGAAACGGTCTTTGACCCCTCCTCCCCCAGTACCGAACCTTTCGCCCGCGGCACATCGGCGTGCCGCGTGCTTTGTCTGGGAGGTCGGGTTCAGGGATGCATGCAACAACGGTTCTGTACGGCCAAGTGCTGGTGGTGTTGGCCATTACCCTGTCCGGGGTATGGGGTGCCACGCAGTGGACGGCTGCTGCGCTCGGCTATCAAGCTCGCCTGGGGGCACCCTGGTTCGAACTGCTGGGCACGCCGGTGTATCACCCCTGGCGTCTGTTCGAGTGGTGGTTCGTCTTCGATGCCTATGCGCCGGACGTCTTCAACGTCGGCGGCAGCATCGCCGCCTGCAGCAGTCTGCTGGCGTTGGTGGTGGCCATCGGGATGGCGATCTGGCGAGCGCGCCAGGCACGCCGCGTCACCACTTACGGCTCGGCGCGCTGGGCCGATGCGGATGAGGTGCGCAAGGCTGGCCTGACCCAGTCCGCGGGAGTGTTCCTCGGCCAGTGCGATGGGCAGTACCTGCGCCACGAAGGCCCTGAGCATGTGCTGACCTTCGCGCCGACGCGCTCCGGCAAGGGCGTCGGCCTGGTGGTACCCACCCTGCTCTCCTGGCCGGCCTCGGCGGTCATCCACGACATCAAGGGCGAGAACTGGAGCCTGACCGCGGGATGGCGCTCACGTTTCTCCCACTGCCTGCTGTTCAACCCCACCGACCTGGCCTCGGCCGCCTACAACCCGCTGCTGGAAGTGCGCCGTGGCGCCCACGAGGTGCGCGACGTGCAAAACATCGCCGACATCCTGGTCGACCCGGAGGGCGCACTGGAGCGGCGCAACCACTGGGAGAAGACCAGCCACGCGCTGCTAGTCGGCGCCATCCTGCACGTGCTCTACGCCGGTCAAGACAAGACCCTACGCGGCGTTGCCAACTTCCTCTCCGATCCGGCCTGCACCTTCGAGCTGACCCTGCACCAGATGATGACCACACCGCACCTGGGTGATGCACCGCATCCGGTAGTGGCCTCGGCCGCCCGGGAGGTGCTCAACAAGAGCGACAACGAGCGCTCGGGCGTGCTGTCCACGGCCATGTCCTTTCTCGGCCTATACCGAGATCCAACGGTGGCCGAGGTCACCTCGCGCTGCGACTGGCGTATCGCCGACCTCATCTCGGCCGAGCATCCGGTGTCGTTGTATCTGGTGGTGCCGCCCTCGGATATCAGCCGCACCAAGCCGCTGATTCGCCTGATCCTCAATCAGGTCGGCCGGCGCCTGACCGAGTCGCTCGACGGCTCGGATGGCATCGAGCGCCGGCACAAACTACTGCTGATGCTCGATGAGTTTCCAGCGCTGGGGCGGCTGGATTTCTTCGAGACGGCCCTGGCCTTCATGGCCGGCTATGGGCTGCGCGCCTTCCTGATCTCGCAGTCGCTGAACCAGATCGACAAGGCCTACGGCCAGAACCACTCGATCCTCGACAACTGCCATGTACGGGTCACCTTCGCCACCAACGACGAACGCACCGCCAAGCGCATCTCCGAGACCCTGGGCACCGCCACCGAACTGCGAGCGCAGCGCAACTATGCCGGCCACCGCCTGGCGCCCTGGCTGGGCCACCTGATGGTGTCGCGCCAGGAAACCGCGCGCCCGCTGCTGACGCCGGGCGAGGTGATGCAACTGCCCAGCGACGAGGCCGTGGTGATGCTCTCCGGCCTGGCGCCGATCCGGGCGAAGAAGCTGCGCTACTTCACCGACGCCAACTTCCAGAGCCGCGTGCTGCCAGCGCCGCGCTTGCAGCCGGGCGGCTATGCCGACGCTCCGGCGCCACGAGCGGACGACTGGAGCGGCCTGACCGTGCCTGCGTCCGTTGCCGTGTCGCCGGCCGACCTGAGCGATGACGAAACCATTGAGGAAGGCGGCCCGCGCCGTCAGCCCGAACTAGCGGAGCTCGCCCAGTTGCCGGATCACGACGAGTTGACCAACGACCTGCTGCTGCTCGACGAAGACGACATTCCCGCCCCCTTCCCCACCCAGCCGGACCCACGCCTGCAACGCGTGGCGCGGCTGGCCGCCCTCGACCCTGACGATGGAATAGCCCTATGAGCCGAGCCCGCCTCAACCTGTTTATCCAACCCGAGCACGCCAAGCGTCTGAACGAACTGGCGATCACCAAGGGCGTATCGAAGTCCTCGATCATCGCCGCGGCGCTGGCCTCCTGGCTGTCACCCGAGTCCGGCGAGCAGCGCGAGGTGGCCATGGCCAAGCGCCTGGACCGGCTGTCACGTCAGTTCGAGCGCCTGGAGCGCGACCAGCACATCCTTATCGAGACCGTGGCGCTCTACGTGCGCTACTACCTCACGGTCAGCACGCCGGTGCCCGAGGCGCATCAGGAGGCGGCCCGCGCGCAGGGCAAGCTGCGCTTCAGCCAGTTCGTCGAACAACTGGGGCGCCACCTGCAGCGCGGACGCAGCTTGGTCAGGGACGTACAGGAAGAGGTTCAGGCAGAGGCTCAGGTCTCGGGAGAGCGTCCATGACTGTCGCCTCCTCCCCAATGCTGAGCGCTGCCGCAACGTCCATGGATCGCCGTACGCGCATGTTGCGCACGGCAATGGGCCCGCTGATCGCTGCCGCCCTGGATGATCCAGACGTTGTCGAAGTAATGCTCAACCCCGATGGCGTGCTTTGGCTGGACCGCCTGTCCGCTGGCCGCGCCCATCTGGGCACGCTGGCAACTGCCGACGGTGAACGGATCATCCGCCTGGTGGCCGCGCATGTCGGCCAGGAGGTACATCGCAACAAGCCGCTACTGAGCGCCGAGCTGCCAGAGACTGGCGAACGCTTCGAGGGTCTACTGCCGCCAGTGGTGGCCGGGCCGACCTTCGCTCTGCGCAAACGCGCCGCTGGCGTCATCCCGCTGCAGCAGTACGTGGCCGACGGTATCCTCAGCGCGGCGCAAGCCGAGTACCTGCGCGTGGCCGTGCGCGAGCGGCAGAACATCCTAGTGGCCGGCGGCACCAGCAGCGGCAAGACCACTCTGGCCAATGCACTGCTGGCCGAGGTGGCCGGCAGCGGCGATCGCGTACTGGTGCTGGAGGACACGGTCGAACTACAGTGCCCGGCCCTCGATAACGTCGCTCTGCGCACCAAGCCCGGCGTGGTCTCCATGGCTGATCTGGTGCGCAGCACGCTGCGTCTGCGCCCCGACCGCGTGGTGGTCGGCGAGGTGCGCGGCGGTGAGGCACTGGATCTGATCAAGGCCTGGGGCACCGGCCATCCAGGCGGTATCGCCACCCTTCATGCCGGCTCTGCACAGGGCGCGCTGCTGCGCCTGGAGCAACTGATTCTGGAAGTCGCCCTGACCGCGCCGCGGGCGCTGATCGCCGAGGCGGTCAACCTGGTGGTGTTTCTCGCCGGGCGTGGCCGCACGCGCTATGTCCAGCAGATCGCCCGCGTCACCGGCTATGACGAGCGCGGCTATCAACTCACGTCCATCGCCCCAGCATTCATTCCTTCGCTACCTCAGGAAAACAGCCATGACTGCCTGCCATCTCTGCGTTGCTAATCGTCGTCGCTTCATCGGCGCCGTGATCCTCGGTGCTCTATGCCTGAGCGCTTCCCTGCCGGTGCTCGCTGCTGGCTCCGGCATGCCCTGGGAAGGACCGCTGCAATCGATCCTTGATTCGGTGCAGGGTCCGGTGGCTCGCATCATCGCAGTGATCATCATCATTACCACTGGCCTGACGCTGGCCTTCGGCGACACCAGCGGCGGCTTTCGCAAGCTGATCCAGATCGTCTTCGGCCTGTCGATTGCCTTCGCCGCGTCGTCGTTCTTCCTCAGCTTCTTCAGCTTTGCCGGCGGGGCGGTGATCGCATGAACGGCGAGCGCGAACTCATCCCCGGTTTCGAGGTGCCACTGCACCGCTCGCTGGCCGAGCCGATTCTGCTCGGTGGCGCGCCGCGCAACGTGGCGATCCTCAACGGCACTCTTGCGGCAGTGGTAGGCCTGGGCCTACAGCTGTGGCTGCCTGGCTTGGCGCTCTGGTTGGTAGGTCACTCGCTGGCGGTATGGGGTGCCCGTCTGGACCCGCAGTTCCTGCAGGTGTTTGCCCGGCACATCAAGCAGCCGTCGCTGCTGGATGTGTGAGGAGGCCGCCATGCTAAACCTCACCGAATACCAGCGCCGCCCCGTACAGTTGGCCGACTGGCTGCCCTGGGCCGGCCTGGTCGCACCCGGCGTCGTATTGAACAAGGACGGTTCTTTCCAACGCAGCCTGCGCTTTCGAGGGCCAGACCTGGACAGCGCCACCCAAGGCGAGCTGGTGGCCACCTCAGCGCGCCTGAACAATGCCCTGCGTCGCCTTGGATCGGGCTGGGCGTTGTTTGTCGAAGCCGAGCGCCTGGCGGCCGCCGACTACCCTGACAGCGACTTTCCCGAGCCGTTGTCCTGGCTGGTGGACGAGGAGCGCCGAGCCGCATTCGAAGCTCTGGGCAGCCACTTCGAGAGCAGTTATCACCTGACGCTGCTCTACCTGCCGCCGGAGGAGTCGCGCTCGCGCGCCGCCGGCCTGCTCTACGAGCACCGGGCGCAGCGCGACGTCAACTGGCGCGAACGACTATCTGCTTTCGTCGCCGAGACGGCTCGTTTATTCGACCTGCTGGACGGGGTAATGCCGGAGCTCGCCTGGCTCGATGACAGCCAGACGCTGAGTTACCTGCATACCACGATTTCGACCCATCGCCAGCGGGTGGCGGTACCCGAGGTGCCCTTCCATCTCGACGCCCTGCTGGCCGACAGTCCGTTGACCACTGGCCTGGCGCCACGCCTGGGCGAGCAGCACCTGCGCGTGCTGTCGGTACGAGGCTTCCCGACCTCGACCTGGCCAGGCGTACTGGACGACCTTAACCGAATGGGCTTTGCCTATCGCTGGTCGACCCGCTTTATCTGCCTGGACAAGGACGAGGCCGAGAAGGAACTGGTGCGCCTGCGTCGGCAGTGGTTCGCCAAGCGCAAGGGTGTTCTGGCGCTGCTGCGCGAAGCGATCTTCCAGCAGGAGAGCCCACTGCTCGACAGCGATGCCGCGAACAAGGCCAGCGATGCCGATGCGGCGCTGCAGGAACTCGGTGCCGACCAGGTCGCCTTCGGCTATGTGACCGCCACCGTGACGGTGAGCGATGCCGACGCTCAGGTCGCCGACGAGAAGCTGCGCCGGGTCGAGCGAGTGATTCAAGGCCGTGGCTTCGTCACCATCGCCGAGAGTCTCAACGCGGTGGAGGCCTGGCTGTCGTCGATCCCCGGCAACGCCTACGCCAATGTCCGCCAGCCGCTGATCTCCACGCTCAACCTGGCACACTTGATGCCGGTCTCGGCAGTCTGGGCTGGGCCGGCACGCAACGAACATCTGGGTGGCCCGCCATTGGTGATCACCCGCACTGATGGCGCAACACCGTTTCGCCTGGTTACCCACATTGGCGATGTCGGCCACACGCTGGTGGCCGGCCCTACCGGTATGGGTAAGTCAGTGCTGCTGGCGACCTTGGCCCTGCAGTTTCGCCGCTACCCGGATTCACGCCTGTTTCTGTTCGATATGGGACGTTCGCTGCGCGCAACGGTGCTGGGCCTGGGTGGCGAGCACTACGACCTTGGAGGCGACGGAGACCTGGCCTTCCAGCCCCTGGCGCGCATCGACCAGCCCGGCTACCGCGCCTGGGCCGCCGAGTGGCTGGAGGCTCGCCTGCTGCAGGAAGGTGTGGCCGTCGGCCCCGAGCAGAAGGCTGCGCTGTGGACGGCACTCGACAGCCTGGCCGGCGCGCCGGAGGCGCAGCGCACGTTGACCGGTTTGTCGGTGCTGCTGCAGGACAACGCCCTACGCCAGGCGCTGCAACCCTACGTGCTGGGCGGTGCCCATGGCGCATTACTGGATGCCGATCAGGATCGTCTGGGCAGCGCCGACGTGCAGTGCTTCGAGATGGAGGAGCTGATGCACAGCAAGGCGGCGGCGGCCGCCGTACTGAGTTATCTGTTCGCCCGTTTCGAGGAGCGCTTCGACGGCGCGCCGACCCTGCTGATCCTCGACGAGGCCTGGCTGTTTCTCGACGATCCGCTGTTCGCCGCGCGCATCCGCCAGTGGCTCAAGACTCTGCGCAAGAAGAACGTCAGCGTCATCTTCGCCACACAGTCGCTGGCCGACATCAAGGATTCCAGCATCGCTGCGGCAATCATCGAGAGCTGCGCCAGCCGCATCTTCCTGCCCAACCCGCTGGCGGGCGAACCGCAGATCCGCGACATCTACCAAGGCTTCGGCCTCAACGACCGACAGATCGAGATCATCGCCCAGGCCACGCCCAAGCGTGATTACTACTACCAGTCGCGCCTGGGCAACCGCCTGTTCGACCTCGACCTGGGGCCGGTGACGCTGGCCTTCGCCGCCTCGGCCAGCCCGGCCGAGCAGCGCGAGATCGACCGCATTTTGCAGACGTCCGGTGCCGCCGATTTCGCCCCTGCCTGGTTGCGTCACCGCGGCCTGGACTGGGCCGCCGACCTGCTCACCGCTTATCCCTCGTCACGCAAGGAGTGCCTGCCATGAGATCCTCTGTCCACCGTTTTCCCTGCGCAACGCTGCTGGTACTGGGTCTGCTGGCCGTGAAACCGGCCAGCGCTTTCACCGTAATCGATCCGACCAACTTGGTGCAGAACACGCTGACTGCGGTGCGCACCCTGGAGATGGCAAACAATCAGGTTCGCCAGTTGCAGAACGAGACCCAGATGCTGCTGAACCAGGCCCGCAATCTGCAGCGCCTGGACTACAACGTGATCAGCCAGTTGCGCGCGAGCTTGGCCAACACCGAGCGACTGCTCGCCGAGGCGAGAGGGCTGGCCTACGAAGTGCAGCGCCTGGATCAGGAGTTCAGCCGCCTCTACCCGAACGAGTACACCAACGATGTCAGCAGCCAGCGCCTGGCAGAAGAAGCGCGGGAGCGCTGGCAGCAGGGCCTCATTGGGCTGCATACGGCGCTGCGCGTGCAGGCTCAGGTGACACAGAGCCTGGCCGAGGATGAAAGCGCCTTGGCCGCCCTGGTGCAGCAGAGCCAGTCGGCGGGAGGTGCCTTGCAGGCTGCCCAGGCCACCAATCAGTTGCTGGCCCTGCAGGCCAAGCAGTCGATCCAGGCACAGCAACTGCAGATCACCCAGAACCGCGCCATCGCCCTGGAGCTTGCCCGTCAGTCTGCTGCGGCCGAAGAGGCGCGCGAACGCCGGAGACGCTTTATGGGCAACGGCACGCCCTACACCCCCTACCCCGTGCAGTTCTATCGGTAGGGAGGCGACTCCATGAGATACCTGACATTGCTGCCGCTGCTGGTGCTGGTCGCCTGCGGACAAGGCGACAACGGCGTCATGGCTAAGCAAGCCGATGCGACTAAGCGCTTCTACTCCGGCTGTGCTCGGCACGGCGAGTTTCTGCGGCTTACCGACTTGCCCGCGATCCCTCCGAGTTTCGATGAGGACGCGCAATGAACGACGTCAGCGTGATCGATCGATTCCTCGAGGTGTTCGGGCTGTATATCGACACCGGCTTCGGGCTGCTCGGCGGCGAGGTGGCCTTTCTCACCATGACCCTGGTGGTGATCGACATGACCCTGGCCGGGCTGTTCTGGGCCATGGGCGGTGAGGACGTTAGCGCCAAGCTGATCCGCAAGATCCTTTATGTCGGCGCCTTCGCCTTCATCATTGGCAACTTCAATGCCCTGGCGAAGATCGTCTTCAACTCCTTCGCCGGGTTGGGTCTGCTGGCCTCGGGTTCCGGGTTGAGTCATGCGGAGTTTCTGCAGCCAGGGCGGTTGGCCGCGATTGGGGTTGATGCCGGAGGGCCACTGCTTGAGCAGATCAGCAGCCTCAGCGGATTTCCTGAAGTCTTCAGTAACCTGCACAGCATCCTGGTGTTGTTTCTGGCCTGGCTGGTGGTGATCGTCAGCTTCTTCTTCCTGGCCATTCAGCTGTTCGTGACCTTGGTCGAGTTCAAGCTGACCACCCTCGCCGGCTTCGTGCTGGTGCCCTTTGCGCTGTGGAACAAGACCGCCTTTCTCGCCGAGAAGGTGCTGGGCAACGTGGTCGCGTCCGGCATCAAGGTGCTGGTTCTGGCGGTGATCGTCGGCATTGGCAGCGGGCTGTTCGCCGAGTTCCAGGCTATGCCGGACGAGCCCTCCATCGACCATGCGCTGGTGGTCATGCTCGCCTCGCTGGCCCTGCTGGGCCTGGGCATCTTCGGGCCGGGCATTGCCACCGGGTTGGTCTCCGGCGCACCGCAACTGGGTGCTGGTGCAGCAGCCGGTACCGCGCTAGGCGCGGCGGGCATGGCTGCTGGTGCTGCTGCAGTCGCCACAGGTGTCGGCGGCGCGGTATTGGCCGGCGCACGTATGGCACCCGGTGCAGCGCGCTTGGCAATGGGCGGCGCTCGCTCTCTGGCAGGAGCTTCTTCCAGCGCTGCAGCAAATGGCGCCCCAGCAGCTTCCGATCCTGCAACAGCCCCAGCCAAACAGCCCGATTGGGCCAGGCGCCTGCAGCGCAGACAACAACTCTCACAGGCCACCAGCACAGTCGCCCACACCCTGCGCGGCGGCGATGGCGGTGGTTCATCACCTGGGCCGCAGATCCGCGACCCATCGAATTCGTAAAGGAGGACGAGGATGCGATTCAGACGCCCACGGGTGCGCTACAGCGACACCCCTCAACCTGTCACCCCTTACCAGGCAGCGGCACAGGCCTGGGATCTGCGCATGGGCAGCAGCCTGGCGCAGGCACGCAACTGGCGACTGATGGCCTTCGGTTGCCTGGGCCTGGCGCTGCTGATGGCAGGCGGGCTGGTCTGGCGTTCGGCGCAGTCGACGGTGACGCCCTATGTGGTGGAGGTCGACAACCTTGGTCAGGTACGCGCGGTCGGCGAAGCCGCCAGTCCCTATCAGCCCCAGGATGCGCAGATCGCGCATCACCTGGCGCGCTTTATCGATCTGGTGCGTTCGCTATCGATCGATCCGGTAGTGGTCCGGCAAAACTGGCTGGAGGCCTATCACTCCACCACCGACCGCGGCGCAGCCACCCTCAACGACTATGCCCGCGCTAACGATCCCTTCAGCCGGGTCGGCAAGGAGTCGGTGTCGGTAGAGGTCACCAGCGTGGTGCGCGCCAGCGATAGCTCGTTCCAGGTGCGCTGGATCGAACGCCGTTTCGTGAATGGTTCAGCCGCCGGCCTGGAGCGCTGGACCGCGGTGATCTCGCTGGTGCTGCAACCTCCACGCACCGAGGAAAAGCTGCGCCGCAACCCGCTCGGCATCTACGTCAACGGCCTGTCCTGGAGCCGCGAGTTGGACACTACGGAAGGAGCCAAGAAACCATGAAAACCTCCCTGAACCTCTGCCTCTGCCCTTTGCTGCTGAGCGTGCTGGCCGGCTGCGCCAGCCAGGAACCGCCAGTGATAGCGCTGGATGAACCGATAGAAGCGCAGCGCCTGCCGGAGCCGCCCAAGCCCATCGAAGTGGTGGAAGTACCCAAGCCCCTGGCCCTGCCCGCACAGCTCAAGCCACTGCCGGAAACTCAACCCAGCAAACCCGCCAAGGAACCGGCCGATGAGCGAGTGCGGGTCTCGCGTGCCAATCGCGACGCTCGAGTCGCGCCGAGCCGCGAGGGCTATATCAACGCCATCCAGGTCTGGCCTTACTCCGATGGCGCGCTGTATCAGGTTTACGCCAGCCCAGGACGGGTGACCGCAATCAACCTGCAGCCTGGCGAGGAACTTGTCACCGTGGCCGCTGGCGACACCGTGCGCTGGATCGTCGGTGACACCACTAGTGGTAGCGGCGACGAGCTACGCACCAGCGTGCTGATCAAACCGACGCGGGTCGATCTCAAGACCAACCTGGTGATCACCACCACGCGCCGCACCTACCTGATCGAGCTGAGTTCCACCGAGCAGGCCTGGATGGCGTCGGTGTCCTGGGACTACCCGAAGGATCGCATGCTCGCCCTGCAACGCCGTGCCAGTGCCGCCCAGGCCGCGGCGCCGGTGGACGCCGGCCTGGCGCTAGAGCAGTTGCGCTTTCGTTATGCAATCAGCGGTAGCAATCCGCCCTGGAAACCGCTGCGCGCCTTCGATGACGGCCGTAAGGTGTATATCCAGTTCCCCGCCGGTATCGCCCAAGGCGAGCTGCCGCCGCTGTTCGTAATTGGCCCCGAAGGTGACGGGCAGCTGGTCAACTACCGCTTCCGCTCGCCCTACTACATCGTCGATCGCCTGTTCGGCGCGGCCGAGCTGCGCCTAGGCGCCGACAAGGGTGACGTGGTGCGGATCGAGCGCACCGACGGCGTGGCACGGAGGCGCTGAGCATGACGGGTAAGGATAACGACCAAAACGCGGCAACCTCGCTACCGACCAAGGAGGCGCCGGAGTCGCTGGAGCTGCGCGCCAAGCCTCGCCCTGTCACCCGCCTCAACCCACGCATGCTGGCGGTAGTGGTGGGCGGCCTATCGGCTGCGGTACTAGGAGCCATGCTGTGGTCGCTGCAACCGCAGCAGCGCCGCCAGGGCGCAGAGCCGAACGAGCTATACAACGTCGACCGAGTGGCACGCTCCGAGGGGCTGGAGCAGTTGCCGGCAGACTACTCGCAGCTGCCGCCTCCCCCTGCACCCGAGGTGCCGCAATTGGGGCCGCCGCTGCCCGGCGATCTGGGCGGGCCAATCCTCAGGGCGGAGCAGCAGGCGCAAGGTTATGGACATGGGCCAGATGCCGCCGAAGCAGAGCGCCTGGCCCTGCTCAAGGAAGCTGAGGAAGCAGCGCAGTCCTCGGTGTTTTTCCAGACCAGCAACGCGAGGAAATCGAGCGTCGCATCCGACGGTGTCGCCCAAACAGTTCCCATGACTCCGGGTATGACCTCGACGGACGCACTAGGCGGAATATCAGGAACACCAACGCAGCAGGAGCGGAACGAGGCGTTTCTCAGTAAATCCGTAAACGCACAAATCCGTAATTCCGGATTGCTGCAGATGCCTGAGTCGCCTTACCAGGTGATGGCCGGCACCATCATCGCGGCGGCACTGATAACTGGCATCAAGTCGGATCTACCCGGCGACGTGATCGCCACGGTGACCGAGCCGGTCTATGACAGTGCCACCGGTCAGCACGTGCTGATTCCCCAGGACTCGCGCCTGCTGGGCCGCTACAACAGCCAGGTGAGCTACGGACAAAGCCGCGTGCAGGTGGTGTGGCAGCGAGTGATCCTGCCGGACACCTCGTCCTTCCAGCTCGACAACCTGGTCGGTACCGATGCCGCCGGCTATGCCGGTCTCGAGGATGGCGTCGACTGGCATTGGGATCGGATCGTCGCCGGCGCGGCCATGACAAGCCTGCTGGGCATCGGTGCAGAGTTGGCGGCACCGACCAGTCGCACCGATGGCGACCGCATCATCATCGCCGGACGCGACAGCCTGCAAGACACAGTGAATCAGGTCGGCCAGGAGGTCACCCGCCGTAACCTCGATATCCAGCCCACGTTGACCCAGCGCCCCGGGTTACCACTCCGGGTAATCGTCAACCGCGACCTGGTACTGCGCCCCTATCAACCTTTCTCCACTCAACAGAGGAACCCGCAATGAGCACGACCAAGCTGCGTCTCGGCCCGCTGCCGAAAACCGAGAACCTGAAGCTGACCTTCACCTGCCCGGCCACCCTGAAGGCCGACCTCGAGCGCTACGCGGCACTGCATTCGCATACCTATGGCGAAGAGGTCGACGCCCTGACGCTCATCCCGCACATGCTGGAAGCTTTTATGGCGAGGGATCGGGTGTTCAGGAGAACAAATACACAATCTTGCACCGGCAATTGATAAGTCTGCATTCCCCCTCCCAGCTGCCGTGATGACAACGGAAGAAAACCCACACACGGTTGAAAACCGTGACCCAATACATCACACTCATCACTATGATTGTAAGCTTCCGGCACAAAGGTCTACGCATTTTCTTTGAATCTGGCTCAACCAAAGGCATTCGGGCCGACCACGCAAAGCGCCTGGGCCGAATGCTGAGTTTTATGGATAGAGCCAATGAACCCGCCGACCTCGACATCCCCGGTTGGCGGCTACATCCCCTCAAAGGGGAACTGGAAGAGTTCTGGTCACTCACCGTCAACGGAAACTGGCGAGTGATCTTTCGATTCGTGGGTAGCGACATCGAGCTCGTCGACTACCTTGACTACCACTAAACAGGAGGGGGTTATCCATGACCATGTTCAACCCACCACACCCTGGTGAAACCCTGCTTGAGGATGTGCTCCCCGAACTGGGCATCAGCATTGCCGAACTTGCCCGCCGCCTTGGCTTTGCGCGGGAATCCCTGTCTCGCATTTTGCACGGCCATGCGCCGGTCAGTCCGGATTTGGCTGTTCGCCTAGAGTTGGCCGGCATCGGCAAAGCTCGCACCTGGCTCGGAGTGCAAGCCGACTACGACCTTTGGCAAGCCAGGCATCGCGAACAGCCGCACATCGAGCGATTTGCTGCGATTGTTTAGTTCCGTATGGAAGAACGAGGGAGGCGACGTCGATGAAAGGAAAGGCCCTTGGGCGCAATTCAAGCCCGCTGTCGACCTTCTTCAGGAAACAGCTCTGATACAGCCAAGCGCGCTGCTTATGGTGCAGCAGCTGAGCGTGCCATCGCAAGGTACTCGAAGAAGCGAAACTCATTAGAGAAGCCAAGGCAATAGCCTGAAGTGTTCGTCGCGCCACCGAGCGCCGCTATCCACATCCGGCTTTGAGGGATTAGCCTTTTCAGCGACGCCCACTCAGTCCATGCCGAAATAACAACGGCTGGGCAGTCCGCGAACACTACCGACGATCAAACATCTCGAAGACCGCTTGCAACTGAGAATGGTCGGAAGCCCGCTTCGCAGCTGATCGTAAAGCAAGATTCTGCAGTTTCCGTTTTACCGCAGGTAGCTCTGCTGCCTGTGGCAACTCGATCAAGTCAAAATCTGGATTCTCCATCTCGACGGATTCCAGAAATGCTCTCGACTGCGGGGTAAGCCACTCTGAAATTTGTCGAAGAAGCCTGGCGCGGTGCTCCAGCAGTATCTCTGAGCTGACAGGGGCTGCAGTCATACCACGGAAGTGGGTCTGGTATATCGCCTCGAAATCCTTGGGTTCATTGGGAACCAGCATCTCCCAGGCAGGTTTCGGGCTACAGGTCATGTAGATCAGGAAGGTTCGCCAAAGTCGCTCATCTGTGCGCGGATCGGCCAGAAGCAAACCGATATCAAACAGGTCACGCGGATGCTGCCTCGACAATGCTGCTGCCATTTTCCCCGCATATAGATCCGCAAAGTCGAGCACCTGGATCGAGGCAAAGCCAAAGGCCTCTTGGACCTGCGGCTGGACAACCATTGTCCGTACCGGATGCACGGAACCGCGCATCACCGGAGTCGTTTCTATTTGGACTCGGGCTCGTCCACGACTCACTATCAGTCTGTTTATGAAGCCACCTCTCTCTGGCGCCGATGTTTGTACCTGTAGCCTTAATGACGCAGAGCCAAGTGCCCTTCCCAGACTTTCTAATGCATCGGAGATCTGACCAGCATCCTGCGCATAGTCCTGCATCGGCAACCAAGTCAGATCGATATCCACAGACAACCTGGGCAAGTCATGCTCGAACAGGTTGATCGCCGTCCCTCCTTTGAGGGCAAATCGTGTTTCTTTCGCCAAGGTCGGCAAAATTTCCACCAACAACTGGACTCGGTCGGTGTAGCGCTTATCCCAGGTGCTCATCAAGATCCGCCGGCAAGGTTATTTGGTAGGTTGGGTTCAAGCGACCACCGGGAACCAGACAACGCTTCCCCTTCCCGAGATAGACGCCGTCCAACGAGAGATGATCCACCCAGGCGTGCTGGTGGCGTTCTGCGAGGGCTAGAAATAAGCGCTTGGCTTTTATGCTGGTGCAATGTCGCAGCAGCATGCTTACCCTTTGGGGACGAAGGGTGTCCGCGCCCTGCATCAGCGCATCCACTTCATAAACGAGCGACGCGTCCGACACGCCATCACACAGCTCGAGGATTGCGCGCTCAGGTGTCGCGACTACGATGCGGCCGCGGTCGCCATCAGCATCCACCCACTCGAGCCCAAGATTCCTTAGGGCTTCGTCATCCATGTCGGCCTTGAATGACAATGCTGGCAGATTGAATGGGCTTTTGCCGCACAGCACCACCTCTGCCTTCAAGGGAAGCTTTTCCACCCAGGCAGGGAGGCTTCCAGGGCCATATAGAGTGACCCTCTCACGCTCGCCCAACCGCAGGTAGTGCTCGTGCCCATGCCAAGCCAAGGCAAAACGCCCGCCAACATGCAGCGGCAATCGCTCTCCTTCCTGCAGCGCGTGCACTACAGCAGCCCAGGTGAGACGTCCGCCTCGTCGTTGATAGATTCCACGCGCAGGCGATTCCAGCCAGCCGCTCGCGATATATCGCGCTACCAGGTTGCTGCTGTAGCCATGAGCCTTCAACCAGCTACTGGATACCAAGTCGCTGTCGCCGAGCCCTGCAAGCAAGGAGTTTAGTTTTTCAGACTTTTGCACACTCATAGTGAGCAAAATAGAGCTTTTCTAAACCTTCAGCAAGAAGATGGTTTAGAAAATCTAAAAAATACTCACCAATAGTGAGCAAAATTTAGTTTTTATAAACCACACAAGGAACTCTTGAACATTGCTATAGGCGCTCCCTAGGCCCCTTCCATTCCAGCAACGCCTGTAGCGGATCCAGTTCGCCAACAAGCTCACGCGCTTGAGCGAGCTTGTCCATAGCAATGCATCGCTCGGCTTCGGGCAGATTCGATGCGGAGCTCTCTGCATCACTGAAAAAGGCCTGGATCCGCTTTATGTCATCCCACTGCTTGATGGCACTCAACAAATCAGCCCTCGCCTGCTCTCTTGCCTCATTCTCCCGTCGAACTTGCTGCCTCTCCTCGAGCCGGCATATCTGCTCCTTCCACTCCTGCTGACGAATTCTCGCCTGTTCCTCGGCCTCCTCTACCAATCGGGCAATTACAGGCGCGGCGTCCGTGAGCTGCTGGACGATCTCATCCAGCTGGCCGCGTAGCGAGCCTTGCTTAGCCTCCTTCCAACTCTGAGACCAATCAGTCCACGGATATGGCGAGAACGCCCTTATGCATAGGCGGCCGGTCGCAAAGTCCATGCGCGTCGACCAGTTCCAGGTTGGGCTTAAGCGGCGCATCTGCTGCGACGGTATCTTGGAGGTGGGGATGTACTTGCCATCGATGTAGCGGGCCTCCAGTTCCTCAGTCATCTCAAATAACGTCAACCCAATGGCAACGGTCCCGACGAAAACCACTGTGGGCTTGGATGGTGACCACAACGCCGGATGCCGGTGCATTGGCTTCTTGGGTGGGTGTTCATGCTCATCAAACGAGGCCCGGGCATAGGTTCGGTCACTCGGTGCAAACATCACGCGATGGCCGGCAGCTTCCAGCTTGAGAAACAGCTGATTCGCCAGTTTCAGAGCCGGCTCAAGCTGAGGCTTGGTCACCACGACATCCACCAGACGCTGCCTACCTGGCTTGAGGAACCCCTGGTCGATGACTCGCCCATGCTCAAAGACCTCATACGCCCCCACGACAACAGGGTGCTGCCTTGATCGCGAAATGCGGAGCTGTTCGGGTTTGATTTTGCGCGGTGCAGGTGCCTTCGGTACCGGTCGAGAAACAGCACCAAGAACATCTCCCTTGCGCCAGACCTGCGGATTCCACGGTCATCTG